>JBJTJS010000326.1:0-6944 GCA_046096085.1 bacterium | reverse complement strand
AGCCGGACCGAACCGCCGCCATCGCCGACGCCGTCGCCGGCGCCGTCGACCGTGACCGTGGCCTCCAACAGGTTCATCGACCGTGAGCCGATGAAGGCGGCGACGAACACGGTCGCCGGACGGTCGTAGAGGCGCTGCGGCGCGTCGACCTGCTGCAGACGGCCGTCCTTGATGACGGCGACCCGGTCGCCCATCGTCATCGCCTCGACCTGGTCGTGGGTGACGTAGATCGTCGTGGTCCCGATGCGCCGCTGCAGCGTGGCGATCTGGGTGCGCGTCTGCACGCGCAGCTTCGCGTCGAGGTTGCTCAGCGGCTCGTCCATGAGGAACACCTGCGGCTCTCGGACGATCGCCCGGCCCATGGCCACCCGCTGTCGCTGGCCTCCCGACAGCGCCTTGGGCCGCCGGTCGAGGTAGTCCTCCAGGTCGAGCAGCTTCGCGGCCTCGGCCACTCGGCGGCGGATCTCGTCCTTCGGGGTCTTGGCGATCTTCAGGGCGAAGCCCATGTTCTCCGCGACGGTCATGTGCGGGTAGAGCGCGTAGTTCTGGAACACCATGGCGACGTCGCGGTCCTTCGCCGCCACGCGGGTCACGTCGCGGTCCCCGATGAGGATGCGCCCCTCCGACACGGGCTCGAGGCCCGCCACCGCGCGCAGCGAGGTGGACTTGCCGCAGCCCGATGGGCCGACGAGCACGAGGAACTCCCCCTCGCGAACCTCGAGGTCGAGGTGGCTGACCGCGGGCTCGTCCATCCCCGGATAGGTGACACTGACATCGTCGAAGCTCACGCGCTGCGGCATCACAGGCTCGTATCGTGCTTGCGTCGCTCGTCCATGACGAACTCCTGCTCGTGGGAGTAGTCGGGCGCCGGGAACTCGCTCGCGATGTCGATGGCCCGGCCCTCCGCGGATGATCGCATGGCCGCGAGCATGACCTCCAGGACGTGGTAGGCCTGTTCGGGCCTGGTCACCGACGGCACGCCGCGCTCGATGCAGGACACCAGGTGGTTGAGGCCATCGGTCCAGGGCCAGTCCGGGGCGGTCTCCTCGTAGACCTCCCAGTGGCCGACGTCCGAGCGCCACATCTCGAAGCCCCGCGGAGCCCAGTCGTCGCCGAGCATGTCCATGCTGCCCTCGAGGCCGTAGAGCTCGATGGCCGGCGCGCGACCGTACTTCTGGATGGTGAAGCCGGTGGTCACCGATCCGTAGACCTCGTTGCCGAAGTCCAGCAGCACGTGCGCGTTGTCGTCGGCGGTCACCGGGGTCATGACGCCGTTGACGGGACGCTCCTTGATCGCCGTGCCCACCAGCGCTGTGACGCGCTTCACCGAGCCGAGGAATCCGCACAGGCTGGTGACGTTGTAGACGCCGAGGTCGAACAGCGCACCGCCGCCCGGGCGGTAGAACCACTCGCCCCACCACGGCCCCGACCATCCGTAGAGCGCCCGGGCGAGCTTGACCTCGCCGATCTCCCCGGCCTCGAGGCGGCGGTGCATCTCGCGGTACGTCGGCGACAGCAGGATGTGCGGCGCGCAGACGAGGAGCCGGTCACTCTCCCTGCTGAGGTCCACCAGGTGGTTCGCCTCGATCAGCGTGGTGGCCAGGGGCTTCTCGACGAGGACGTGCTTGCCTGCGGAGTACGCCGCTGCCGCGATCTGCCCGTGCTCCTGCATCGAGGTGAGCACGAGCACGGCATCGACGTCGTCACTGCGGTAGACCTCCTCGGGGGAGGTGGCCATCCGCATGCCCGGGTACGCCGCCTGTGCGACGGCGCAGCGCTCGGGGAGGGGGTCGTAGCCGCACACGGCCACGGCGCGGCCGTCGCGGACCAGGCCGTCAAGGACGATCGCGTATCTCTCGAAGACCCGGCCGAGGCCGATGATGCCGATGCGCACGGGGTCGCTCACGAGCAGGACTCTCCTATTCCTTGATCGAGCCCGCGAGGATCCCGCGGGTGAAGCTGCGCTGAAGGAGGATGAAGACGATGACGACGGGAGCGATGGTGATGAGCGACGCGGCGCCGAGGTAGGCGAAGTCGGTGCGCCGCGCCCCCTCGAACGTCACCAGCGCCATGGGCGCGGTCTGCAGGTCGGAGCCGGACAGCATGACCAGCGGCAGCAGGAAGTCGTTCCAGTTCCACACGAAGAACAGCACCGCCAGGGTGAGCATCTGCGGCCGGGCGAGTGGGAGCAGCACCTTGGTGAGGGTGCGCCAGGAGTTGGCGCCGTCGATCCAGGCCGCCTCCATGAGCGACCGCGCCGACTGGACGAAGAACGCGCGCATCCAGAAGGCGCCGAAGGCCACGGAGAAGCCGATCTGCGGCAGGATCACCGACCAGTACTCGTTGTCGAGGTTGAAGAGGCGCATGTCGAGGTAGAGCGGGACGATCATCGACTCCAGCGGCATGAGGATCCCGAGCACGAGCAGCGCGAAGATCGCCGTCCGGCCGGGGAAGTTCATCTGCGCGAACGCATATCCCGCGGGGATACTCAGTGCGACGGACACGACGACCACGATGACGGTGATGATGAGGCTGGTCCGGATCGCCGGGCCGAAGTCGCCCTTCTCCCACACCTCGGCGAAGTTGCCGAAGTTCGTGGCCTTGGTGATGTCGAGCTTGACGCCGACGCGGCCGGGCTCCCCCAGGGCGAGGATGGCGACGCCGATGAGCGGTCCGAGGGAGATCAGCGCCGCGAGGGAGAGGATGACGTAGCCGAGGATGGTGTCGCGCCGGGAGATCATCAGTCGCTCCGCCCCGCCCGCGAGATGAGCAGGTTGGCCGCGATGATGACGACGATGAGCGCGGTGCCCATCGCGGCGGCAGCGCCAATCTGCGACACCTTGAATGCCTGCTGGTAGACGAGGTAGCTGGGCACGACCGTGGCGTTGCCCGGGCCACCGGAGGTCATCACGTAGATGATGTCGAAGTTGCGCAGGGCCGCGGTGACGGTGAGCACTAGCGCGACGACGATCTCGTAGCGCAGGCCGGGCAGGGTGACCGCGCGGAACTCCATCCACGGGCCGGCACCGTCGAGGCGGGCTGCCTCGTACAGTTCCGTGGGGATCTTCTGCACGCCCGCCAGCAGAAGCGCCAGCACCAGGCCGAACATGATCCAGGTCCCGACCATGCCCACGCTGGGCAGCGCCCAGGTGAAGTCGCCGAGCCATGGCTGCGCGAGCGCGCCGAGCCCGACCGCCTCGAGGAAGGAGTTGAGGGGTCCGCGCGGGGCGAGGATCCAGCGCCAGATGACGGCGATGGCCGTCGGGGCGATGACGTAGGGGAGGAAGAGGGCCGTGCGGTAGAACGCCACCCCGCGAATGCGGCTGCGGTGCAGCAGGCTCGCCAGCAGCAGTCCGATCGCGATGGGCAGGAAGGAGTAGAAGACGATCAACTCGAGGGCGTGCACGAACGCCGACCGCAGGATGGGGTTGCGCACGATGTCGACGTAGTTGTCGATGCCGACGAACTCCATCCGGGTGATGCCGTTGCCCTCGAAGAAGGACAGGTAGATGGAGTGGATGAAGGGGAAGAAGACGAAGGCGGCGTAGATCAGCACCGCAGGGAGGATGTAGAGGTACGCGACCGAGCGCGGCTCCCCGGGCACCCGCTTGCGGGGGGACGGCGTACGCCGCCCCCCCGCAGTGACGGGCAGTGAGGTGAGGCTCACGATCCGCTACGACGCCGTCCGCTCCGCGGTGAACGCCCCGTAGTCGGCCTGGAGGGCCTCGACGAACTCCTGCGGGGTGATCTCCCCGGCCATGAGGGCCGTGGCGGACTGCGAGATGGTGTCGTACCAGGTCGGCGTCGCCCAGTCGGGGAAGCCGATCGGGGTGCCGTTGGTCATGATGTTGACCCACGACAGGATCGCGTCGGCCGAGACGCCGGTGAGGCCGTTGGCCTCCACGAGCGCCTGCTCGTTGCCCGAGATGGTCGCGGGCACCTGGCCGGCCTTGATCCAGATCTCCGACGCCTCCGGGCTGGTGATGAAGTTGATGTACTCCTTCGCCAGTTCGGGGCACTTCGCGTTGGCGGGCACCGACCACGGCAGGTCGCCGCTGGCGATGGCGCCGATGTCGGTGGCCGTGGCGAGCGGGAACGGCACCAGGCGGAACGCCTCGGGCTTGTCCGACTGGAAGACGTTCCACGAGCCGTTGAGCGCGAAGAGGCCCTCGCCCTCGGAGAAGAGCCCCAGCACCTCGGTGCTGTCGAGCGCCGACCAGCCGTCGGTGAGGTAGCCGTCCTCGGCCCACTTCTTCATGATCTCCGCGGCCTTGAGCGACTCCACGGGCAGCTGCTCGTTGGCGCCGTTGATGACGTCGGTCACGGTCTGCGGGGAGGTGAGCCCCATGAGGAGGTTGGCCATGAGCCAGATCTGCTCGCCGCCGTCGGTGGCTCCGAACATGAGCGGGGTGATCCCGGCCTCCTTGGCCTTGGCGAGCATGGCCTCCATCTCCTCGAGGGTCTTCGGCGGCTCGCTGATGCCGAGTTCCTTCGCCTTCTCCATGTTCATGAAGAGGCCGACCCACGCACCGGTGGCGGAGACGCCGTACAGCTCGCCCGCTCCCATGTCGCGGCCGTCGGGGCTGAAGCGGCCGTTGAGCGCGATGAGTGCCTCGCCCTGACGACCCGCCCAGTCGTTGGCCTCGGCGACGTCGTCGAGCGGCGCCACCAGGCCGGAGGTGACGAGCTGGCCGAGGGAGCCGTAGCCCTGGTTCACCTGGGTGACGTCGGGGACCTCGTCGCCGGACAGCTGCAGCGGCAGGGTGTCGACGAGCTCGTTGAAGGACTTCACCTCGAAGTTGACGGTGACGCCGGGGTTGGCCGCCTCGAACGCGGTGTTGAGCTCCTCGTAGCCGGCGAGCAGGGCGTCGGATCCGCCGTTGCCGCTCTGCACGTTGAGCTCGGTGCACTCCGCGGGCGCGGGTGCCTCGGAGGTGGGCGCCGGTGCGGCGCTGGACTCGGGGGCTGCAGCGCTCGACTCCGGAGCGGCGGCGCTGCTGCTCTCACTGGTGCTGGTGCCCGACGAGCAGGCCGCGAGGACCAGGCCCACCGCGGCGATGCCGGCCAGGGCCGAACTGCGAGGAAGGAAGCGGGATCGCCCGGCCTTCCTCGCCATCGATGAACTTCTCATGTGTGAACCTCGTTCCTTTCGGTTGTCGCCCAGGCGGGCAGGTGAGCCTCTTCCACTGATGGAGCTGACGAGAGATCGGCGTACAGGGACGGGGCGCGGCAACGTGCGAGCAGGGTCGCAGGCCACTCCGGGTCGTAGTCGCGCGCCCCGAGGATCCGGCGTACGGCCTCCTGCTTGGAGGCGCCGGGGGCGACGAGGACCGCGCGGCGGGACTGGTCGACGATCGTGGCGACGCCGACGCTGATGCCCAGGCGCGGCACGTCGTCGAGCCCGGCGAAGTCGGGGAACGTCCCCAGGTTGTCGCGACGCGTCGAGTCGGCGAGTTCGATGACCCGGGTGCGCGAATCCACGGGGGAGCCCGGCGGGTTGAACGCGATGTGCCCGTCGGTGTCTCCCGAGGCGAGGATAAAAAGGTCGATGCCGCCGGCCGCGGTGAGCCGATCGTCGTATGCCGACGGAGTCGCGGGGTCGGGGATCCACACTCGATCGGCGGTGATGCCGCGCCCGGTGGCTGCGGCCTCGGTGAGCGGGCCGACGATCTCGACGGGGGCGAAGCGCTCCACTGAGCAGTGCAGGGACGGGTCGACGCGGTGCAGCGAACCGCCAGAGTCTGCGACGTAGTCGTCCATCATCACGATGACCACCGACGACAGGTCGGTGCCGCGCTCCCAGACCAGCTCGGCCAGCGCCCGGTAGGTGCTGCGGGGGCTGCGCCCGCCGGGACAGCCGAGGAGGTACGCGCGGCCCTCGTCGTTCGCCGCATCGATGCCCTTCACGATCTCCGCGGCGAGCGCGCGGCCCAGCGCGTCGGCGTCCTCGAACACCCGGAAGGTCACGGCGCCGTCTCCGCTACGACCGGCCAGCGCTGCGCGAGCCACCGCAGGTTGGCGGACTGCTCCGCGGCAACCGCGGGGAGCTGCGCGGCCGAGGTGGGAGCGCGGTCCTGCTCAACGACGAGCCAGCCGTCGTAGCCGTGGCGGTCCAGCGCGGCGAGGACGCCGTCGATGTCGACGTTGCCCGAGCCGAGTGGGACGCAGACGTCGGCCCACCACGCGTCGAAGTCGGTGCGCTGCTCGTCCTTTGCGCGCTGCAGCACTATGCGGTCGACGTCCTTGACGTGCACGTGGTCGATGCGCGCCGCCCAGTCGTCGACGCACTGCACCGGGTCGGCACCGGCGAGGGCCATGTGGCCGATGTCGAGAGTGAGCGTGACGTCGGTCGTGTCGAGGAGCCGGTCGACCTCCCACGCGGACTCGACGTAGGTGGAGATGTGCGGGTGGAAGGAGGCGGCGAGACCATGCTCTCGCGCGAGGGCGGTCGCGCGGGCCAGTCGCTGCGAGGCCAGCCGCCAGCGCTCGTCGTCGAGGGCGAGGTCGCGGCCCTCGCGCGCGGGGTTGAGCAGGAGTTCGGGGGAGCCCTCGTCGGCGAGGATGGCGAGGGTCGCGCCCGTGGCGTTGAGCTCACGGCAGGTGACGGCCATGCGGGCGAGATCGGCGTCGAACGTCGCATCGTCCAGGGCTAGGTGCAGCGGGACGTAGGCGCCGATCGCCTGCAGGCCCGCGCCGGCGAAGAGGTCGGCGGTCTCCTCCGGGGTGCCGAAGAGGCCGGGGGGCCCGAGCTCGCTGCCGTCGTACCCGGACCCGGCCAGCGCCCGCAGCATGTCGGCCGGGGTGGCCGACCCGGCGGTCGTGCCGAAGATGCCGAAGCTCACGGGAGCGTTGCCGATGCCGGTCATGCCGCCTCGCCCCCGACGCGCAGGCCTGCGGCACGGCCAGCCGTGACGGCGAGGGACTGCAGCGCGGCAACGTCGTCG
>JBJTJS010000325.1:0-3028 GCA_046096085.1 bacterium | reverse complement strand
GCCGGTCCATCGCGCCATTGACCTCGCCGAGGCCGATGCGCTGGCTGACGAGGCGCTCACCATCCGCGGAAGCTACCTGGGGTCTAGCGTCCCCGAGCGGGACATCCCGCGCTTCGTCGAGCTGTGGCGTCAGGGACGGCTGCCACTGGAGCGCCTCGTCAGCCAGCGCATCGGCCTCGGCGAGGTCAATGGCGCGATGGACCGGCTGGCGTCGGGCGAGGCCCTGCGCCAGATCATCGTTCCCTGACTGGGCGAACTACGCAGCGATGAGGCAGGTCCCCGCGACGACCTCGACGAGGGGGCTGGGTCGCGCGGCTACTCGCCGGGTCGGGCCACGCGCCGTGCCGCTATGGCGAGCCCTGCGAATCCTGCGCTGACCGCGAGCGAGGTGGCCACCGCGGCCGCGGCGGAGGCGTCGCGGCCCTGCCGGGTCACCAGGGGGGCCGACCCGGCGATGGCGTCGAGGATCTCGGTGGCGGCATTCACAGCGGCCAGCGTTCCCAGTCGCTTGGGGTCGTTGCGCGCCTGCCACAGGAGAACTCCGAGGACGGCGTTGCGGATGCCGAACAGGCGGGCGAAGTAGCGCAGGGTGGGGGAGTCCTCGTCGTCGGCGATCCCGAACGCTGCAAGGAGCGGCCCCGGTGCGAGTGCCGCAGCGGCGCCGATCGTCACCCGCTCGGCGAGCATGATGCCGGCGTACCGCCGCAGCAGTGGGCTCGACTGGGGCATGTTCCCTCCCGCGCTGGTGACGACGTCGTGACACCCCGACCCTAGGGCGCCACCGACGGGAGTGCTCGACGGTGAGCCGCCCTTCAGCCGCGGAATTCGGGCCGGAAACGCGGCTGGTGGGCGGCTAGTTCGGGGGGTCGGGGGGTCGTTCGCGCTCGGCCACCTTGAGCGACTCGGCGACGCCACCCTCGAGGTCGGTGGTGAGGAAGCCCTCCGTCTCGGGCAGCACGACGTGGATGTCGCTCACCACCTGGACCTCGACGGTGAGGCGGGGAGCCGCCAGGTCGAGGACGTGCCCCCCGCTCGTGCGATCCGCGCTGAGGAAGTGCAGGTGGTAGCCCGAGATGGCCACCTGCTCGGCGTACTCCGGGCTCCAGAACCCCAGCAGGGTGCCGACGGGATCGGCGAACGTGAAGACCGCCTGGTCGGCCGTTGCCGTCACGATGTCGGTCCCGGAGTCGTGACGGCACGGGGCCCGCGCCACGAGCGACGCGACCTGCCCCGTCATGCGGTAGGCCAGGATGTCGTTGTCGGACTCGCGCAGCCCATCCAACTTCCGGGCCAGGTCGTCCCACGATGTGACCCCGGTGATCTCGTGCGACGCGTGCGGGACGAAGGCGACGACCGTCGCGAACGGCGTCAGAACGTCGTCGGCCACCTCGTGCACCGTGCCGTCGGCGCGCGCCTGGTAGCAGCGGCCGTCGAGGACGATCATCTCCCCGTCCAGGCCGTCGAACGTCCCCAGGCCGAGGTCGCCGTGGCGACGCAACTCCGCGATGCTGACGCAGCCCTCGTACACACCGTGGACGACCGCACTCGACGTCGAGACCTGGAACATCGCCCGGTGGCGGATGTCCAGGAACTCCGCGAGGGCGGCCCGCACGAGCGCTCCCGCCCCCTGGCCGCTGGACTGCGCCCGCGCCTGCAGCGCGGACCAGACATCATCGGGGACCTGGATCCTGATCTCGCGGGGCATGCCCGCACGTTAGGGCACCGTCAGGCAGCGCCGTGCGGATACCCGCCATCGTCATCCGTCGCCGGGTCGTAGTCGGGTCGTAGTCCGGGTCGTAGTCCGGGTCGAACTCCACCTCGTACGTCGGCTCCGGCTCGTACTCGTCCGGCATGCGGGGTCCGGGCCGGTCGGGTTCCTCGGGTGTCGGGGTGATGGTGCCCGGGGGCACCGGCAGCCGATGCCGCTCTCGAACGGGGAGCATGCACGTCCGTGCCGCGTCAGCATCGCCGTACTCGCCGCCATCCTGCCCGCCCCCCTGCCCGACTCCGACCACGTCATTCGCCTCGCCTCCTTCGGGTGCGCCATCCGTCCACGCTGCGTCCGCAGGAGTGCCGCGGCCAGGGGGGCACGGGTCATTGACCGGTCGGGCGCCGGCGCTTGCCCTGCGGCTACCTTGCGGGGGTGTCCGAACGGGTCCGGGTCTGCATCGTGGGGGCCGGCTTCTCCGGCGTCGCGGCCGCTGTGAGCCTGCGCCGCGCCGGGATCACGGACGTGGTCATCCTCGACCGCGCAGAGGCCATCGGGGGCACCTGGAGGGACAACACCTACCCGGGATGCGCCTGCGACGTGCAGAGCCGGCTGTACGAACTCGCCGTGGCTCCCTGGCCGGAGTGGAGTCGCAAGTTCGCCGGGCAGGAGGAGATCCGCGCCTACCTCGACCGCGTCGTGGAGGTCTTCGCGCTCGAGCCCTGCCTCCGGCTGGGGACCGAGGTCCGCGAGGCGGCATGGGACGACCCGTCCCGGACGTGGCGTGTGAGCACGACGCGCGGCGAGATCGTCAGCGACATCCTCATCAGTGCCTGCGGCGGCCTCACGGAACCGCTGTATCCCGCCGTCGAGGGGATCGCCCAGTTCTCCGGCCCGACTATGCACACGGCGCGCTGGGACGCCGGGATCGATCTCGCCGGTGCCCGCGTCGCCGTCGTGGGGACCGGGGCATCGGCGATCCAGGTGGTCCCCGAACTGGCGAAGACCGCCGAGAAGGTCGTCGTGCTCCAGCGGACGCCGCCGTGGATCATGCCGCGTCGCGACCGTCCCATCCCCGCGTGGTACCGCGCCCTCCTGGCGTCCGCACCTCCGCTGCACCGGGCTGCGCGTCGCCTCACGGCATGGGCGCGAGATGCCCAGGTGCTGTCATTCACCCGGGATGGCGTCGCCCGGCGCATGGGACAGCGGATGGCCCTGCGGCACCTGGAGCGCCAGGTCCCCGACCCCGACCTGCGCCGCAGGCTCACTCCCGACTATGCGATCGGGTGCAAGAGGATCCTCCTCAGCGACGACTACTAC
>JBJTJS010000324.1:0-3621 GCA_046096085.1 bacterium | reverse complement strand
GCGCCCGGCGCTCGAGGCGGTGTCACCCGAGGTGGACGTGCGCGGCCAGCGTGCCGAGGCCGCCCGCAGGGCCGTGCGCGATCACATCGACATGGCCGCCCAGGCGGGCCTGGGCACCGTGCGGGTGATCCACGGCCGCGGCACCGGAGCCCTGCGCGAGTCGGTGGCCGATGAACTGCGCGCCCACCCCCTGGTGAAGTCGTTCGAGCTCGCCCCGGTGAATGAGGGCGGCGACGGCGCGACGATCGCAACGCTCTAATGGGCTGTTGTGCGACTGAGGGGGTACCCCAACAGACCGGGTCTTCAGATACCGGTAGCGTTTGCGGTCGATCATTAACCTTATCCAGAGGTGCCCCTCAGCATGAGCATTGTCCGTCGGTCTCTTGCCGCCGCCGCCGCAGTCTCGGTGATCGCTGGCGCCACGGCTGTGTCCGCGTCGGCCGTCGATCGCATCGACGTCCAGCCCGGACCGAATGCGTCGGTCTCGAACATGTCGAACCCCGACGCCAACGGCAACCGCTACGTGGTGGGACGCTTTACGGCCTTCAACGCCTGGGGAACCGGATCGGGCGGCGTGGTGGACGGCACCACGGCGCAGGTCGATCGCACCTTCCCGAGGGTGAACGGAGAGGTCTACGAGGTCGTCCCCGACGGCAGCGGTGGCTGGTGGGTGGGTGGCGACTTCTGGTGCGTGGGCGGTGATGCCGCCGGCGACGGCGACTGCACCGACGCAGATGAGTTCGTGCGGCAGGACCTGGTGCACCTGAGTGCCGACGGATCCGTTGACGCGGGATTTGCGAACACGGGCCTCGAGGGCAACGTCCAAGGCATCGCCGTCGCCGGCGGGGTCGTGTTCGTGGGTGGGCAGATCAACGGCGTGAACCAGGGGGGCTCGCTGCAAACGCGGACGAACCTCGCGGCGTTCGACTCCACCGGTGCCGTGACGTCGTGGGATCCGGGCGCCACCGGATCGGCCCACGATGGCCCCGAGGTCGAGGACCTCGAGGTGAGCGGACCAAACATCGTCGTAACCGGTGATTTCACCACCGTCGCGGGAGCCAGCCGGAAGGGCATGGCCCTCGTGAAGCAGTCGGATGGCACCATCGTCAGCGGCTTCGATGCTGGCCTCAACGATGAGGGCTGGGATGCCGTGGTGTCAAACGGGAAGATCTACGTTTCCGGTCGGTTCACGCGCATGAATACCAGCGCCAACCGGTTTATGTTTGGTGCGGTTGATGCGGCTACCGGGGCTGTGGACACGGCCTTCCTGCCGGGAGTCGACAGCAGCGTCCACGCCCTCGCAGCTGACGGCAGCGGAAACGTCTGGGCCACAGGGTCGTTCTCCGCGGCCGGGACGTCGACCTACGACGGCAACACGAATTCCATGAGCGGCTCGGTCACGCGCCGGCAGGTGGCGCAGTTCAACGGCACGACTGGTGCGCCCACGGCGTGGGCGCCGGGCGCAAACGCCGAGAACGTCACTGCGGGGTGGCCGGCGAAGATCGCCGTCAGTGGCGGCTCGGTGTACCTCACCGGATCGTTCGCCATGATGGACGGGCAGATCCGCAGCCGCGCAGCGGGCTTCAACGCGACCACCGGCAGCCTGCTCTCGTGGGACCCCAACCTCGGCGGCGAGCACTCCTACGCGATCGCCGCGAATGCCGGGCAGGTGTACATCGGTGGTGGTTTCTCGGCCATCGGGGGCACCGAGCGGCGCGGCATCGCGGCGTTCAACCAGGTGACGGGTGCCCTCACGCCCTTCGCGCCTGCGCTTGATAACGCGGCCCATGGAGTGGGGGTCATCGGCGATACGGTATTCGTGTCGGGTGAGTTCACGCGGGCCAAGGGCGTCGGCGGGGCGATCACCACGCGCGAGAAGGTGGCCGCCTTCGACGTGAATACCGGCGAGCTCGAATCGTGGAACCCCAGCACCGGTGCGAACACCTGGAACATGGCGGTCGACCCCACGCGCGAGACCGTCTTCATCGGTGGCGACTTCAGCCTCGGCCCCCCGCCGGGTGGTGGTGACGCGCGCTTCGGCATCGCCGCGGTGAAGGGCACCGACGCATGCGTCGAGTCGTGGACCACGGGCTGCGTGCGCAACTGGAATCCGAGCATCGGCACGAGCGGCGGATCCCTGTCGGTGAATGGTGACTTCCTCTACTTCGCCGGTCACTTCGATGCGGTCAGCGGGGATACGGATCACCGGCGCATCGCCAAGGTGAAGATCACCGAGGCGTGCCTCGAGACCTTCACCGCAGGCGCGTGCGTGGACGCTGCCTGGAAGCCGTGGATCATCGGTCGCGGCGACATCAACTCAGGCAGCCCCGACCGGTGCTGCATCGCCACGATCAACGCCCGCAACGACCGCGTCTACATCGGCGGCTTCTTCGAGTGGCTCGAGAACCCGCAATCGGCATCGGACCGCCGGGTGCGCACCTATGCGGCGGCGCTCGACGCCACGACCGGCGCCCTGCAGTCGTGGAACCCGAATGTCGGCGGCGTGGTAAAGGGCATCGCCGTCACCTACGGCAACGTGTACTTCTCGGGTTCCTTCTCGCAGATCGACGGCCAGACGCGCCGGCTCCTCGGGGCCGTCAGCGAGGCCACCGGCGCCCTGCAGTCGTGGAACCCGAACGCGGTGGGCACCGAGATTTACAGCCTCATCGCGGCGAACAACACGCTGTACGCGGGAGGCCTGTTCACGTCGGTGAACGGCCAGGCGAACTTCAACTTCGCCCGCGTGGCACCCACCACGCTCACCCTCGGGGTGAGCGGAACCGGATCGGGCACCGTGCAGTCGGCGGGAGTGGGGATCTCATGCGGTGCATCCACGTGCGCCAATCAGGTGGCTCCGGGGTCAGACATCACGCTCACGGCCGTGCCGGACACCGGATCGGAGTTCGAGTCGTGGACGGGGGCCTGCTCGGGTGAGACCCAGCCCGTGTGTTCCGTCTCGATGAGCGAGGCCAGGACGGTCACTGCGGTATTCCGGAACGTCACTCCCGTGAGCCCGCCGGCGGGAGAAGGAGATGCCGGATCCGGCGCAGCTGCCCCTGCCCAGCTGCAGTCGGCTGGCCGGATGGGCGTACTCATGCCGGTGCTCCAGCGTGCGCAGAGGCTGCAGGTACGGGGTCGCCCGGTGACGGCGTTCACCCGCCGCTTCCTCATTCGCACGGATGGCCTGTATTCGTTCTACGTCGAGAGCCCGACCGGCGCGCGCGTACCGCTGCTCCGCTCATCCACCATCGGGGAGCGGGTGCTGCGCAAGGGCTTCTACGCCCTTAGGCGGTCGGGCAGCGCCGGCACGCCGGTGGTCCTCACGATCAAGTTGGCGAGGCCGCCCCCACATGCCGCTGAGCTGCGAATCATCCACCGCGCGCCCGACGGAGCCCTCACGGGGGCGAGCTACCGCATGTAGCCGGAGCGCGCGTCGAAGGGGACGGTCACGCTGAAGTGACCGTCCCCTCGGCTCCTCAGCGGGCGAAGGCCGCGCACACCGGCCACTGGCCGGCTCCCCACTTCACGAAGAGCACCGCGGCGCGGTAGTCCTGCTCGGCCTCGGTGGCGGCGGCGGGGTCGCCGGTGCCGCCCATGGCCTCCCAGGTGCTCTGCATGAAC
>JBJTJS010000323.1:0-3808 GCA_046096085.1 bacterium | reverse complement strand
TATGCCGGCCCCGAGATCGCCGTCGCGTCCACCAAGGCGTTCCTCACCCAGATCGTGGCGGCCTACCTCGTCGGCCTCTACCTCGCCCAGGTGCGCGGCAACGTTCTCCCGGCCGCCGATGAGGTGCAGGGCGTCGGCGTCGACGAGCACCGGCACGGGCGCCGCGAGCACCGCGCGCAGGGCGTCCAGCGCCCCCGGGTCCGTGCCGAGACCGGGACCCACCGCCCAGGCAGTGACGCGCGGCAGGGAGGCAGGTGCCGCTGTGCCCGCGACGACATCCCAGAAGTGATCGACGACCACCTGGGCGATGCCGTCGCCACGGTCGAGGAAGTGCACCATCCCGGCATTGCCATAGCGCGCTGCCCCCGTGCACATGAGAGCGGCACCGCGGTAGGCGGCGCTGCCCGCCGCGATGCCCACCACGCCACGGGAGTACTTGTAGTCCTCCGGGCCGGGCTCAGGCACAACGTCCGCGATGTCCTCGTCGTCGAGCACGTGCACCGAGGCCGGGGGCAGCGTCGCGTCGAGTCCGATGTCGACGAGAGCCACGGCGCCGCAGCGGTCACGGCCGGGGGCGAGCAGCAGCCCGGGCTTATAGCAGCCGAAGGTGACGGCCCGGTCGGCGTTGACGCAGGCATCGGCATCCGCGACTCTGCCCGTGTCCGCATCGACACCGGAGGGGATGTCGGCCGCGATCACGATCGCGCCTCCGGCGTAGGCGGACTCGAGCAGCTCCGCGGCCACCGGCCGCAGCGCACCGGACCCGCCGATCCCCACGATCCCGTCGATGACGAGGTCGGCGTCGACCAGCCGCTCCGACGCCGCCATGGTGTGCTTGGCCGGGATGTGGCGCCCGCCCGCCAGGCGCAGGGCGGTGAACCCCGCGTCATGGGGGGTGTCGGAGAAGACCACGGCGTCCAGGCGCGCGCCGCGTCGGGCGAGCACGGCGCCCGCGAAGAGCGCGTCGCCGCCGTTGTTGCCGCTGCCCACCAGCAGGCAGACCCGCGGGTCCTCGATACCGGCCTCCTCGATGAGCGCCCAGCACAGGTCGGCGAGCCCCATCGACGCGCGGCTCATGAGTTCGCCATCGGGGATGCGTTCCATGAGGAGCCGCTCGGCCTCGCGAACGGTAGCGACGTCGTGGCCCGGCCTCATGTGGGATCTCCCTCGGCGATGACCTGCGCGATCGCCACGTCGGCGTCGTGACTCAAGGTGACATGCCAGCGCACGATCCCCAGCGCCAGGGCTGCTTCCGCGACGCTGCCCCTGGCCTCGATGGACGGCTGACCGGTGGTCGAGGAGACGATCTCGCAGTCGTGCCAGGCCAGCCCGATGGGCGCGCCGAGAGCCTTGGCGACGGCCTCCTTCGCCGCGAACCGTGCCGCGAGGGAGGCCGGGGTGCGCTCGTGCCCGGAGCCCGTGCGCCGCTCGCGCTCCGTGAAGAGACGGTCACCCAGGCGCGGGCGACGTCGGAGCGCATCGGCGAAGCGCGGGATGCTCACCACATCCACGCCGGTTCCCACGATCACCGGCGCCTCACTCGACGGTGACGGACTTGGCGAGGTTGCGAGGCTGGTCGACGTCGTGGCCCTTGACGGTGGCCATGGCGCAGGCGAAGCCCTGGAGCGGGACCGTCGCCACCAGCGGCTGCATGAGCGTCGGCACCGCCGGCACGCGGATGATGAAGTCGGCATACGGAGTCACGCTCTCGTCGCCCTCCTCGGCGACGACGATCGTGCGCGCCCCGCGCGCCCGGACCTCCTGGATGTTGGACACGATCTTGTCGTGCAGGACCGCGCGCCCACGCGGCGATGGCACGATGCAGATCACCGGCACGCCCAGCTCGATGAGAGCGATGGGCCCGTGCTTGAGCTCTCCGGCCGCGAACCCTTCCGCGTGCATGTACGCGAGTTCCTTGAGCTTCAGCGCCCCCTCCAGGGCCACGGGGTAGCCGACGTGCCGGCCGATGAAGAGCACGGACGTCGCCTCCGCGAGCTCGCGGGCGAGCTCCTGCACTCCCTCGCTCGTGTCGAGCACGAGGTCCACCGCCTGGGGCATGTCGGACAGGTCGGTGAGGACGTTCCTGATCTCGTCGCCGAACATGTTGCCGCGCACCTGGGCGAGGTAGAGGCCGACGAGGTAGGCCGCCACGATCTGGGTGAGGAACGCCTTGGTGGACGCGACGGCGATCTCGGGGCCGGCATAGGTGTAGAGGACGGCGTCGCACTCGCGAGGGATCGTCGAGCCGACGGTGTTGCAGATCGCGAGGGCCTTGGAGCCCTGCTCGCGCGCATGGCGTAGCGCCATCAGCGTGTCCATCGTCTCACCGGACTGCGAGATGGCGATGGTGAGCGTGCGCGGGTCCACGATGGGATCCCGGTAGCGGAACTCGCTGGCGAGTTCGACGTCGACGGGGATGCGCGTCCAGTGCTCGATGGCGTACTTCGCGACGAGGCCCGCGTGGTACGCCGTGCCGCACGCCACGACGACGATCTTGTCGATCTCCCGCAGGTCCGCGTCGGTGAGCCGCATCTCGTCGAGGTGCAGGCGACCATCACGCCCGACACGGCCGCGCAGCGCATCGGCCACGGCCTTCGGCTGCTCGGCGATCTCCTTCAGCATGAACAGGTCGTAGCCGCCCTTCTCCGCAGCGGCGGCATCCCAGGTGATGGTGAACTCCTGGGGCTGGACGACGTTGCCGTCGAAGTCGGTGACGACCACCTCATCCCGGGAGATCTGCACGACCTGGTCCTGGCCGAGCTCCAGTGCGTCGCGCGTGTGGGCGACGAACGCGGCCACGTCCGAGGCCACGAAGTTCTCCCCCTGGCCGCGCCCCACCACGAGCGGTGAGTTGCGTCGTGCGGCGACAACGACGTCCACGTCGTCCGCGACGACGGCCACGAGCGTGAAGGCCCCCTCGAGCCGGCGACAGGTACGCCGCATGGCCTCGGCGAGGTCGCCGTCGGCCGCCGGCAGCTCGGCAGCGAGCAGGTGGGCGACCACCTCGGTGTCGGTCTCGGACGACAGCACGACGCCCGCGGCGCTGAGCTCGTCGCGAAGCTCGGCGAAGTTCTCGATGATGCCGTTGTGGATGACGGCGACGGCGCCGTCCTCGCTCACGTGCGGATGCGCATTGGCGTCGGTGGGACCGCCGTGGGTGGCCCACCGGGTGTGGCCGATGCCCAGGGTCGCAGCCTCCAGTGGATCCTCTCCGAGGAGGCCCTCGAGGTTGGCGAGCTTGCCGGCCTTCTTGCGCACGTCAAGGCGCTCCCCCGCCACGACCGCGACGCCCGCGGAGTCGTAGCCGCGATACTCCAGGCGGCGCAGGCCCTCGACCACGACCTCCAGCGCCTGCTTCTCGCCGACGTACCCCACGATCCCGCACATGGCTGCCAGCGTACGCCGCGCGGACTCAGGGCAGCGCGAGGTGCGCGCGGACGGCCCCGGCGATGCGCTCGGCCCCCGAGCGGGCGGCGTCCTCCGAGGCAGCCTCGACCATGACGCGCACGAGCGGCTCCGTGCCGGAGGCGCGCAGCAGCACCCGGCCGCTCGACCCGAGAGAGTGCTCGACCTCCGCGACCGCCGCCAGGACCTCCGGGCTGTCGGCGAGGCGTGCCTTGTCCACGCCGGGGACATTGATGAGCACCTGCGGAAGCCGGACCATCACGGCGGCGAGATCCTGCAGCGACGAGCCGGTCTCCGCCATCCGCGACGTCAGGGCGAGTGCCGTGAGGACCCCGTCGCCGGTCGTCGCCAGGTCCAGCATGATGATGTGGCCGCTCTGTTCCCCGCCCAGCGAGTACCCGCG
>JBJTJS010000322.1:0-2973 GCA_046096085.1 bacterium | reverse complement strand
CTTCACGGGGAGCCCCAACGTGAAGCGGCTCTTCTCGCTGGCCTTCGCCGACCCCGACGAGTGCATCCGGCCCGAGGCCGTCGCCCTGCTCGTTGAAGTCGCGCATGTCGTTGGTGAGGATCCCGGTCCGCAGCCCGCGCTCCTGGCACTCGTCGAGCAGGGCGACGGCCTCGGGCCGGATGCACTCGTCGGGGTCGGCGAAGGCCAGCGAGAAGAGCCGCTTCACGTTGGGGCTCCCCGTGAAGGGCGCGGCCTGCGCGGCACGCTGATGCCAGTACTCCCGCTCGGTGATCTCGCCGACCTGCATGCGCTGCCACAGTGCGTCCGACTCGGGATCGAAGGGACCGGTCCAGTCGAGGGCCCGCTCGGGAGCGCCACAGGCTCCCTCCAAGTAGCGCAGCATCTCGAAGGGAGTGCGTACCACCGGGCCGCCCATGTCGAAGAGAACGGCCTCGACCGTGGGCGTGCCCGCCGTCACCACAGGCGCTCCGTCGCCAGGCGAGCACCCTCCGCAAGAGCCCGGAACTTCTCCCACACGACGGTGGGATGCACCTCCGGGTGGTAGGACGCTCGTGACGAGTAGCCGCAGTCGGCACCGGCGATGACGTTCTCTCGACCGACGATGGCGGCGTACTTCTCGATGTAGTCGGCGATGAGTTCGGGGTGCTCGACGTAGTTGGTCGCGTGGCCCAGCAGGCCGGGAATGAGGATCTTCCCGTCGGGAAGCCTGACGTCCTCCCAGATCCGCCACTCGTGCATGTGGCGGGGATTCGCGACCTCGAAGGAGTAAGCACCGGCATTGACCATGAGCATGTAGGGCGCCACCTGGGCGAACGCACGGTCATGCACGCGAGGGCCGTGGTTGAGGCCGTAGCAGGTGTGCAGTCGGATGCGGTCCTCCGGGATGCCGCGCAGCGCGTGGTTGAGCGCCTCGATGTGCTCGCGCGCGGCCCGGTCCCGCTCCGCCGGCGTGGAGTGGCCGTCCTCCGAGAGCATCTCGATGAGCCACGGATCGTCGATCTGCAGGACGAGGCCGGCCTCGACGATGGCGAGGTACTCCTGGCGCAGGGCCTCGCCCACGGCCATCTCGTACTCCAGCGTCGACGGGTAGTGCTCGTTGACTCCGAAGCCGCTGGGGCTGGCGGAGGGCATGAAGGTCTCGAGTGCGCCCGCTTCGCTCGCTGCGGCTTTGAGCGTCTCGATGTCGGCCTCGAGCGCTGTGAGGCCGACGTAGGACACGGGGCCGGTGCAGGCCATCGCGCGGAGCGGCGCCACGGTGTTCTTGTACTTGCCGAGGTAGTCGCCGTAGTACTCCGGGAATGCGTCGATCTCGACCTGCCAGGAAGGCGGCAGCACGGGAGTGCCCTCGGTGGTCGAGTAGCCGCTGAGGCGCTCCACGACGTAGGTGAAGAAGCTGACCTTGCCCATCTCGCCGTCGGTGACGACGTCGATCCCGGCATCGGCCTGCTCGCGCACCACGTCGCGCACGGCCGAACGCACTCTCGCGGCGAAGGCCTCAGCGTCGTAGGGGCGCCCGTGCTCCCGCTCCTTCATCAGGTCGAGCAGGTCGTGGGGGCGCGCGAGGCTCCCCACGTGCGTGGTGATGATGCGATCGGTGCTGCGCAGCACGGCCCCTCCTTGGCTCGCGCCACACCCTAAGGGGGCGGAGACGGATGCGTCCGGCGCCGCGGTCTCCCCAGAGGAACGCGGCGCCGGCTCCTCCAGCGTCCCTTGACCGTCGAGGGGGAGCCAAGTCCGGCGTTTTCGCGTGGCGAACGCGTGAGCGGCGAAGGGCGTCGTTCTGCTCTGCGAAACAGGCGGGTTGTGACCTGGGCCACACGGTGGAACGGTCTGCCCCGGAGGGAGCGTCCCCCACGCCCTGGAGGGAGTCACATGGCCACCATCGTCCCTATTGATGAATTCGTCACCGACGAGTGGTACCCGGGCTTCAAGCCCGCGTTCGAGCACGCCCCGTACTACGTCGAGCCCTTCCGCACGTTCACCAAGGAGGATGAGCAGCGCTTCTGGTTCCTTGACTTCCACTGGCCGCGTGGGCTCACGCCGCTCGGACTGATCTGGAACGAGGACGGCTACAACTGGGGGACGCAGTTCGCCGCCGAGAACCTGCCCCTGCCTCCCGGTCGCGGCCTCGTGAGCCGGA
Source organism: bacterium (assembly GCA_046096085.1). Taxonomy (GTDB): domain Bacteria; phylum Actinomycetota; class Actinomycetes; order S36-B12; family S36-B12; genus Mxb001. Next base: position 812 of record JBJTJS010000322.1, on the reverse strand, counting down.
TCGCCGGCATCCACACGTACGCGTCCCCGATCGATGTTCAGTCGCCCTACGAGATCGGCGAGCGAGCGCAGCGGATGGGCCCGCGGCTGGGGGAGTTCCTCGCCAACTTCGACGAGATCTGGGCGAGCCGTCGCGATGAGGTGGAGCGGGGCTGGCAGCACTTCGTGGCCATGGATCCGTCGACCATGTCCCTCCCGGAGCTGTCCACGATGCTCAAGGAGGCCCGCGCCTACCACAAGCGCGCCTTCGAGATTCACTTCGAGATCATGTATCCGCTCCTGGTGAACTACCTGGGCTTCTACGGCATGTGCGCCGAGATGGGCCTCGACGTGTCGCAGATCGGGAAGTTCCTGCAGGGCTACGACACCAAGATCATGGAGACCGACCGCGAGCTGTGGAAGCTTGCGCGGGCGGCGAAGCAGGCGGGGCTGGCGGAGGTCTTCGCCACGACGCCGGCCAGCGAGCTGGCGGCCACGCTGGACGTGTCGGGGGGTGCTGGCGCGGCATGGATGACCCAGTTCCGCGACTTCCTCCAGGTCTACGGCTACCGGACTGAGGGCTCCTGCGACGTGGCCCTGCCGAGCTGGATCGAGGATCCGACACCGGCGCTCGGCACCATCCAGTCCTTCGTCGCCAAGGAGGAGGAGCACGATTTCGAGAAGGCCCTGGCGGCGGCCATCGAGGAGCGCGAGGCCGCCATCGACGAGGCGCGTTCGAAGCTCACCGCCGAAGAGCAGTCGGCGTTCGATGCCGGCGTCGCCTCCTGCCAGGCCGCCAACTTCCCGTGGTGGCAGGACGATAACAACTACTAC
>JBJTJS010000321.1:0-2105 GCA_046096085.1 bacterium | reverse complement strand
GTTCATCACCGCCGAGGACGTCCACGGGATGACCCGGTTCCTCCAGGACGTCCTCGACTTCCACCTCACCGAGCAGGTGGTCGGGGACGACGGCTTCCAGATCGCCACCTGGCTCGAGGTGTCGCACTCCTCCCACGACATCGCGCTTGTCACCGGATCGGACGGCGGACTGCATCACTTCGCCTTCTGGGTGGACGACTGGAACGACATCCGCGCCGCGTCGGATGTTCTCGCCTACCACGGGGTTCGCATCGAGACCAACCCCACGCGGCACGGCGCCACCCGCGGGCACTGCGTCTACTTCTTCGACCCCGCCGGCAACCGCAACGAGGTCTTCACCGGCGGCTACTGGGCCGATCCTGACGATCCGCCCGTGACCTGGACCGAGGGCGAGATGGGCCGGGCGCTGTTCTACTACGACGGCGTCGTGAACCAGCGCTTCCTGACGGTGCACAGCTAGGAGATGGCATGACGATGACCGAGCCCCAGGCGAGCCCCGTGGCGCTTCCGCGCACCGAGCGGCCGGACGCCCCCGCCTACCTTCAGCGCTACCTGGACCGTGAGGCACGCGGGGGCCGCCCGGGTGTCGCCCAGCCGGCGCAGCCGGAGGACGAGACGCCCCTGTCCCTGCGGCGCTTCCGCGACCGGCGCGGCGGCGGGACGTCCCTGGACGCCCCCGTCCCGCTCTGGGAGGGCGCGGACCTCGGCGCCACCCGCGCGTGGGCCGAGGTCACGAGGACCAAGGAGATCGTCCCCGAGCGCAAGGACCAGACGAAGGGAGCCGTCACCGACGTCTACTTCGTCCGCCACGGCGAGACCCAGGGCTACTCCACGGAGTCCGGCCTCACTCCGCTCGGCTCGTGGCAGGCGCACCGGCGGGGCCAGGAGCTCGCGCGCCGCGTCATGACGGGCCATCACGTGACCATGGCGTGCGCCGAGACGAATCGCGCCCGCCAGACCGCCGAGGGCATCCGAAAGGGACTCCTCGACCAGCTGGTCCTCTTCGGCCGCGACGCCACGGTCGGCGAGGTGACCGCATACGAGGAGTTCCGCAACTTCCAGGTCATGACCCCGGACGGCTTCCGCGACGTGACCCAGGCATTCCGTCTCTACCACTCCGAGCTCGAGAAGTACGAGCGCATCGGGCTGGGCGGCCGTCCCACGTGGCTGGTGGAGGTCGACCGGTTCTGGGGCATCCAGCAGGCCGGCGGCGACCCCATCACGCACTGGCTCACCATGCCGATGCTCACCTTCGAGCCGCCGGTCGCCGCAGTACGGCGCTTCTGGGCGGGGCTCATGCGCATCCACCACGAGGCTCCCGGCCAGTCCGTCATCGTGGCCACCCACTCCGGGCCCATCCGCGCCTTCGCCACCTGGGCCCTCGGCTACTACCCCGGCGAGCCCTTCAACACCGAGTTCGTGCGCGTCCGGCTCCTCGAGGGCGGGGAGAGCGCACTCGTGCTGTACCGGAACCGAGTCCAGGAGGTCGCCGTGCCCGACTTCGATGCCCTGCCCGACTGGTGGGCGGGTCTCCAGGGTCGCGCGCTGCCGCCCCTTCTGCGTGGGGGTGAGTGATGACCAGCGTCACCATGTGGTTCGAGAGCTACTGGGGAGGCCTCAAGGGAGAGGTGGGCGGCAAGGCCGCCAGCCTCGGCGAGATGACGGGGGCCGGCCTGCCGGTGCCTCCCGGCTTCGCCGTCACCACCGCGGGGTATCGGGCGGCGCACGATGCCGCCGACCTCGATGCGACGCTCGCCCGGCTCCTGCACGGGCTGGACATCTCCGACACCGCCCAGGTGAGCGCGGTGTGCGGGGAGATTCGCGAGGTCATCCGGGAGATGCCCCTGCCCGCGGAGATCGGCCGCACCATCTTCTGGACCACCACCGCCATCTCGACGGACCGGTGGTCGTAGCCCATCTCGACGCGGTAGCACGTCGCGCGATCGGTGAAGAGGCTCGCCCAGCAGCGGCGCACCGCGTCGACGACGGCGTCCCCGCCGCGGATCCACAGGTAGGTGTCGTGCTCGCCCGCGAAGGAGGCGTCCGGGGAATCCTCCGACGTTGCCGACGAGCGCACGGCGACGGGCAGGTCATCGACATCGCAC
>JBJTJS010000320.1:0-6228 GCA_046096085.1 bacterium | reverse complement strand
CATGGCGAATTCATCGAGGTCCACGAGCCGCTCCCCGAGACGGAGAAGGCCGTCCTCATGGCCAAGCTCGGGCAGAACCCCCAGCCGCTGCCCGCCCCGGACAAGGCCGACGCCAACGGCGTGCGCAACAAGCACTACCGGATCAAGAAGATCCGCTCCCAGCTGTCGCACTGGTTCTACGGCGACGACATCACGCCCCCCACGGTCGCGGAGATCGAGGCCGGTCAGGCCCACGTCGCCCACGACGCCGCACTCGAGGCGCCGCTGCACGAGTACCAGGAGCTCGACTACGTCAACGTGCCCTTCCACGGCGGCGTCCTCCACGAGGAGGGGCAGCCCATGACCAATGCCGAGCAGCTCGAGGAGCGCGGCGGACACCTCTGAGGAGGGATCCCATGTCACTGCACCTGGGCGACCAAGCCCCCAACTTCACGGCCGAGACAACCGAGGGCCCCATCGACTTCCACGACTGGAAGCAGGGGGCTTGGGTCGTGTTCTTCAGCCACCCGGCGGACTTCACCCCCGTCTGCACCACCGAGCTCGGACGAACCGCTGCCCTCAACGAGGAGTTCACCAAGCGCGGAGTCAAGACCATCGCCATCTCGGTCGACCCGCTGGAGTCGCACCAGGGCTGGGCGCCGGACATTCGCGACGTCGGAGGCACCGACCTCAACTTCCCCATCATCGCCGACCCCGACAAGTCGGTCTCGCAGCTCTACGACATGATCCACCCCGGCGAAGGCGACACCTCCTCAGTGCGCTCGGTGTTCATCATCGATCCGTCGAACAAGATCCGACTGACGTTGACCTACCCCAAGTCCGTGGGGCGCAACTTCGACGAGATCCTGCGCGTCATCGAAGCGCTGCAACTCACCGACCTTGCGCCCGTCTCGACTCCGGTGGACTGGGTCCCCGGCCAGCGGGTCATCGTCTCCCCGATGATGTCCACGGCGGACGCCGTCGCGCGCTTCGGCGATGTCGAGGAGGTCAAGCCCTACCTGCGCTGGACCCCCCAGCCCAGCGCCTGAGCCTCGCTACGCCAGGGCAATCGTCCCCGTCTTCACCGTCCCGTTCTTGTACTTCACGCGCACCTTGAGTTGATTGCGCTTGCGGTCGATGTAGAAGGACAGCGATCCCGGCAGGAGATCGGACTCCTTGGGTCGCGTCGCCGGGGCCCCGAGCACGGTCCGGCCCGAGGACCGCAGTCGACCCTCCGCCAAGACGGCCCAGCCCTGCGGGCTGTCCGCACGGCCGCGCACACCGGTCGTGGCCCCGCTGCCCGCCCGTGCCCATCCCAGGACACCGGTGCCTTCCGTCGACTCCGACCAGCCGGACACGCCTTGCGCCGATCCGGTGATTGACTCCGCCCACCCGTAGACGGCCGCGCCGGCCGTCGACGCGTGTGCGCCGCGGACTCCGTACGTCACCCCTGAGGTCGCGGTGACGCGTCCGCGAACCCCGATCCCCGATTCTGAGTCGCTCCTGCCATCAACCCCATACGTCGTCCCTGTGGCGGCACTGACCTCGCCCTTGACGCCGGTGCCCGAGTCGCTCTGCGATGTGCCCACCAATCCTGTGGTGACGCCGGAAGGCGATGTCGCGCGCCCCCGGACCCCAATTCCCGAGGAACTGTGGCACGCTGCCCACACCCCGAAGTTGGGCCCTGATTCCGCCGCGCTGTTGGCGTAGACGGCGCACCCGCCGACGCCCGCGGCCTCAGCAACGAGCCCGTAGGTCTCGCCACTGGTTGCCGAAGCAATGGCATGCACACCCGTGCCGAGCGAGCTCTTTGCCTCTCCCTTGACACCGACGGAGAGCCCCGAGGTCGCAGGTGCGTAGCCGTGAACGCCGATGCCCGCCGCACCCACGCTTTCCCCAAAGACTCCCACCGATGATGCCTGCGCGGCACGCCCCCGTACACCCAAGGTGGGGGAAGTCCCCACCAGGGCGGCCTTGGCAGCTGACGTCGTGACATTGAAGGGACTCTCATCGAGGAAGGTCGTGCCTGAGGCGCTATTGGTCGTGCCGGCCAGAATGGGTTCCCCGTCCTTGGCGGCCGCGGGACGCGCGGTGAGCAGGCCGCCCGCGGCCGCGCCCACGGCCCCCACCAGCAGGGCGCGGCGGCCGAGGCTTGACCGGCTCCCGCGCTCACCGGCGCCACGGCCTCCGTCGGCATCCCCCAGGTCGAAGGAAACTGAACTGTCGGCCTCCAGGTCGGCGACCCTGGCCAAGAGCGCCGCGACCTGGGCTTCGAGTGCGGCAATGCGCTCCTGTCCTGAGGATTCTTCGTGAACGGCCATGTGGACCCCCTTCTGTGCACTGCCCGTCCGCCCCACGCTGGCGGGGGCTCGAATGTGGGCATTGTCGGGGACCACAGGCAAGTCCGCCCGGCCTTTGGCCCAAAGCAACTACATTCGCCCCATGCGCTCACCCGTGTCCAGGATCGCGGCCATCGCCGCAGTGCTCGCCCTCGGTGCCCTCTGCCCGGTGCCCGCCCAGGCTGGCGACGGCCCTCCCCCGGACACCATGTGCGCCGTCGAGGGCAGGACCGTGGTCGAGGGCTGGGGAGTGGCCACCTGCCGGCAGTTCCACGAGTCCGGGGCCGCCGTGCACCTCCCCGAGGACTCCACGCGGGCCGTCTACGGCCTGTGGGACGGCACGGGCCTCCTCACCCGCTCCGGGACCCGTCCGGTCGCTGGCGGGCGCTGGGAGAGCCTCAGCCCGATCAGCGGCCTCTACCTGCGCGCCACGCCCCGCGACGGCACGGCGACGAATCCCGTGCCGGTGCTGCTGGTCAAGCCTTCCGCCGTGCTCTCGCCCATGGCCGGCCTGCAGGCCCGCGTCGGCGTCCAGTGGTTCGACCCGCCTCCGGGGGTGTCCGACACTACGGCGCTGCTGCGGTTCACGTCATCGACGGCGGCGGAGGTGGCGACGTACCGGCACGGCCTGCGCGTGGGGGCCCGATGCATTCCGGCCCTCGCCGACACGAAGACCACCCGGGCGGCCTATGAGCCCTTCTTCGGGGAGGGCGACCTCGCCCTGCTGTGGTTCGCGGGGATGCACGCCCCGGTGGATTCCGAGATCGTCGTGGACTCGCAGATGGGGCCCAGCTGGATGACCCGGGGCCCCGCGCTCATCGACCTGCTCTCCGGTCCCTGGCAGCCCACGCGGGTGGACTTCACCATCCACGCCAACCCGATCGGGACCCCGGCGCAGATGGCCGGCCCGCTCGGTCCGACCCGCGATCGCGGACGCTGCTAGGGCAGGTCGGGCTCCCCCACACGGATACGGATGCCCACCGGACCCGCGGCCCCGGGCTTCGCGGGCGATCGGCGCTGCCGCCACATCAGCAGTCGGCCGAGAAGGCCGTAGCGCTTCTCGATCATGCGCGCGGTCACCTGCGTGTCGGCCGGATCCTCCAGCGAAGCCGTGCCCGGCACAGTGTCACCCCGGAGCCGTCCGCGCGCATCGCAGGGAGCGAGGAGGACGCGATCGTCATTGCGCAGCCGCTTGGCCTTGCCCGAGTCGGCCTGGGTGATGACGCGCAGGCGATCTCCATCGCGCACGAGCCACACGGGAGTGGCCACAGAAGTGCCATCACGGCGATAGGTGGTCAGCGACAGGTACTTCCCCTGGCCGAGGGTCGCGAGGTCCACGGTCGAGCCGTCAGGCGTTCTTGAGCAGCGGCTCGGTCATCCGCTCGCCGAGGGCGGACTCCTTGACCCAGTCCTTCCAGGAGATGTTCCAGACGGTGATGCCGTTGCCCGGGTCCTGCGGGAGCGGCGTGCCGGTGATCTCCACCGGGTCGCCGATGTGGGTGATGTCGAAGAGCCATGCCGCGTCCTCGGTGCTCATCGACGTGCAGCCGTGGCTCATGCGGTAACTGCCCCAGGCACCGGCCGCCCAGGGAGAGGCGTGGAGGAACTCCCCGTGCCAGGTGAGCCTCATCGCGTAGTCCACCTCGACCCGGTAGTGCTCGGGGTCGTCCTCGGAGACGCCGGCCGTGGCATTGTCCATGATCCGGGTGCGCTCCTGGCTGATGATGAGCTTGGTCCCCGACAGCGTCTCGTACCCGTCCATGCCCATCGTCACAGGAATCGAGTTGATGAGCTTGTCGTTGCGCCACACGTCGAGCATCAGCGTCTCCGCGTCGCCCTTGAGGACGACGGCGTCGAACGTGCGAAAACGCTGCTTGACGCTGTCCTTGCCGTAGACGCCCGGCGCCACCTCGACACCCTTGAGATCGACGTCGACCTCGATATCGGTGTTGCCCGGCCAGTAGAACTTGGGTCGATAGATCGCCTCGGTGTTGCTCACCCAGTACCACGCACCCTCGACGGGCTCAGACGTGCGGACGATCATGCGCTCCTCGGCAGCAGCCTTGTCCTTGATGGGCTCGTCGAAGTTCACGATGATGGGCATCCCCACGCCCCACTCGGTCCCGTACGTCAGGTCGAATGTCGGCTTGACGAGCGCATCCGGGGTGAGCGTGGTCATCTGCTCTTCCACGCTCGTGGTGTTGCCGCGGGAGTCCACGGCCGTCGCCTGGATGTCGTAGGTCGTGCTGAAGGCGAAGTCCTTGGCCGTCGACCGCCACGCGCGCCCGTCCGGGGAGAACTCCCCCTCGACCGGCTTGCCCTCGTGGCTCACCGCCACGTCGAGGAGCCGGCCGTCCTCGACTTCCACGACGATGGGCTGGTCGATGGGCGCGTCCTGGGCCTGGAGTCCCGGGGTGCTGATCTGCGCGGCCGACGCGTCCGGCAGGGGTGCGGACATCAGCGTCAGGGTCGGCTGGCAGGCCGTGAGCAGAGCCACGGAGCCCACGCATGCGGCGAGCAGGGGACCGGGTCGCATGGGCCCAGGATAACAAGGCAAGGGGGCGGATTACCTCGCGAAGGCGCCGCGGTAGTACTCGAAAAGCCAGCCCACGAGGCCGATCAGGAGCACGAGGACGCCGAAGATGACCAGCCAGACGGCGAAGATGAGGCCCAGGGCGATGAGCATCGTCGCGAAGCCCACGGGCAGCGGCCACCAGCTGTGCGGGCTGTAGAAGCCGTACTCAGGATCTGCCTCGTCGATCTTCGCGTCGTCACGGTCCTCGGGGCGCGGCCACACTCGTCGCGAGGTGTAGAGGGTGTAGAACGCCACGAGGAAGGCAAGGGCCCCGGTCATGACCAGGGCAGTCGTGCCGATCTCGTCGCGGCTGAAGTCCCAGTAGATGGCCGCAACGACGGCGTAGAACAGGGCGCCCGCGGCGAAGAGCAGGCCTTCGACCTTCACGACGAGGTCCCCGCGGGTACGGACGCCGCCACGGGCTTGGCCTGTGCCTGCTCCGCGAGTTCGGGATGGTGCAGGTCGAAGGCCGGGCGCTCCGAGCGGATCCGGGGAAGGGAGGTGAAGTTGTGGCGCGGCGGCGGACAGGAGGTGGCCCACTCCAGCGAGCCGCCCCAGCCCCAGGGATCGTCCACGGTCACCTTGGGGGCGTTCTTCCAGGTCCACAGGACATTCCAGATGAACACCATCGTCGAGAAGCCCACGATGAAGGAGCCGATCGTCGACACCGTGTTGAAGGTGGTGAAGCCGTCGCTGGCGAGGTAGTCGCCATAGCGACGTGGCATGCCCTGCACGCCCAGCCAGTGCTGGATGAGGAACGTCGTTTGGAATCCGATGAAGACGAGCCAGAAGTGGACGTGCCCGAGCTTCTCGTTGAGCATCCTGCCCGTCATCTTGGGCCACCAGAAGTACAGGCCCGCGAACCACAGGAACACGATCGTGCCGAAGACGGTGTAGTGGAAGTGCGCCACGACGAAGTAGCTGTCGGAGACGTGGAAGTCCAGCGGCGGGGCCGACAGGATGATGCCCGTCAGGCCGCCGAAGAGGAACGTGATCAGGAAGCCCATGGTCCAGAGCATGGGCGTGTCGAAGACGATCGACCCCCGCCACATGGTGCCGATCCAGTTGAAGAACTTCACGCCCGTCGGGACGGCGATGAGCATCGTCATGATGGCGAAGTAGGGCAGGTAGACCGATCCGGTCACGTACAGGTGGTGGGCCCACACGCCCATCGACAGGGCGCCGATCGCCATGGTCGCGAAGACCAGGCCCTTGTAGCCGAAGATCGGCTTACGCGAGAAGACTGGGATGATCTCGCTCGCGATGCCGAAGAAGGGCAACGCCAGGATGTAGACCTCGGGGTGGCCGAAGAACCAGAACAGGTGCTGCCAGAGG
>JBJTJS010000319.1:0-6293 GCA_046096085.1 bacterium | reverse complement strand
AGCGCGCCGCGCAGCGCCGGACGGCGCGGCACCGGCGGGCCCTGGACCGCTGCGCCGGCACCGAGGGCGACCTGGTCGACGCCAGCGCGAAGGCGAACTTCCGCTCGCTGGGCAAGCGCTTCGGCCAGCAGACCCCCGTCGTGGCCCAGGCGATCGCCGACGCCGACGCCGCAGCCCTGTCCGCGGCTCTGCGCGCGGGCGCCGCCCGAATCGACGTCCCCGGCGTCGGCGAGGTCGAGTTGTCGGCGGACGACGTCATCGTCACGGAGACCCCCCGGGAGGGGTGGTCCGTGGCCAGCGGCGAGGGCGAGACCGTCGCACTGGACCTCGAGATCACCCCCGAACTCCGCCGCCTGGGCACGGCCCGCGAGGCCGTCCGCCTCATCCAGGAAGGGCGCAAGGGCGCGGGGCTGGACATCACCGACCGCATCGCGCTGCGGTGGTCGTCCACGAATCCCGAGGTGGCCCAGGCGATGCGCGACCACGCCGGGCTCATCGCCGGCGAGACGCTGGCGACGGCGTACGACGAGGGGGCCCCCGAGGCGGGGACGTACGTCGGGGCGGACGAGGACCTGCCCCTGGAGTTCTCGCTGCGCCGCGCGTGACGCGGATAGCCTGCCCCCCATGGTCCCCCTCTCCGTACTCCCGGGCCTCGCGCTGCCGGGCCTGGAACTGCCCAACATCGCGGAGAACACCCCCCTGTGGCTGGCCCTCGCGACGACCTTCATCGCCGCGGTGCAGGGTGCTGTCGTCGGGCGCAGCCCCGGCAAGGTGTCCTACGACATCGTGGGCATCACCGTCTTCGCCTTCCTGCTCGGGCTCGGCGGCGGCATCACGCGAGATGTGCTGCTGGGGAACCTGCCGCCCATGGCGCTGCGCTCCCCGTGGTACGTCGTGGCCGTCGTGAGCGCCGTGGCCCTCGTCCTCCTCATCGGGCGCTGGATTCCCGTGACCGGCTGGACGTTCACCCTCCTCGACGCGCTCACGCTGGGCCTGTACGCCGTCATCGCGGCGCAACTGGCCATCGAGTTCGGCCTGCCCGACATCGGCGCGATCGCCGTGGGATTCCTCGCCAGCGTCGCGGGCGGAGTGTTCGTCTCCATCCTGCGTGGCGAGACCCCGGAGATCCTGCAGCCCGGGCGTCCCTACGCCCTGCTCTCGATCATCGGCACCACGCTCTACGTCCTGACCGATCAGTTCAGCGGCGCGCTCGCCGCCCTCCTCTGCGTCGGAAGCGTGATCATCCTGCGCTTCGTCACTGTCAACTGGGACATCCGCACGAAGAGGGTCCGCCCGATCCCGCCTCCTGCGGAGCCGACGGCCTGACGGCTGCCCCTAGGACCCGTCGACGGAGACCACGGGGTTCTCGGCGGTCGCGGTGGGATCGTCCTTGGGCGCGGCCTGGGCCGCCGCCACCGTGGCGGGTGCCGCCTTCGGCTCGACCGATCCGCGTGCGTCGAACTCCTTGAGCTGCGTGGCGATCGTCTCGCGGAGGGTGATGCGGTAGTTGCGCTCGAAGGTCCGCAGCTCATTGACCTGCTCCTCGAGCTCCGTGCGCTGCTGCTCCAGGCCCGAGGTGACCCGGCGCGCCTCGTCCTTGGCCGCCGAGACGATCTTGGTGGCCTCCGCCTTCGCCGACGACACGGTCTCGTCCGCCGTCTTCTGCGCGGCCTCGAGCATCGCGAACGCCCGCTCGGGCACCCCGTCGCTCGCCGGGGCCGCGGGCTCCGGCTTGGGCGCGGGAGGCTCCGCCTTCACGGGCGCGGGCTCGGCCACCGGGGCGGCGAGCGCGGCTGCCGCGGCGGCCGGCGGGGGTGCCGCCTCCGCGCGCGTGCCCGCCGGCGGGGCGCTCGGCGGCGGCGCCGACTTCGCGTCGGCGAGCTTCTTCTCGGTGTCGGTCAGGGACGAGCGGCACGTGGCGAGCTGGGCGCGCAGGTCGTCGTTCTCCGCGATGAGGCGGCTGAGCTCCATCTCGATCTGGTCGAGGAACGCGTCGACCTCGTCCATCTCGTAGCCGGTGCGCATCTTCACCGTGCTGAACTGCTTGGAGTGGACGTCCTGGGGGGTGAGGGCCACGCGAGCCTCCTTGGTCGGGCCTGTCTCGGACTACAGGGCGAGGGCGACGTTGATCAGGATCTGGACGACGATGATGAGGACGAGGAATGCCAGGTCGAACTGTACGCCGCCCAGCCGCAGGGGCGGAATGACCTTGCGGAGCAGCCGGAGCGGCGGATCAGTGAGGGTGTAGATGGCCTCCGCCAGGAGCAGCAGCGGCCCCCGGGGCTCCCAGGATCGCGCGAAGATCTGGACGAAGTCGAAGACCAGGCGCCCGATGAGGACCAGCCAGTACAGCCACAGGACGGTGGCGAGCACCTGCCCGACCACGTCCACGACCCCTCCTCGGCACCACTCGACCCCGGCTGACCCCGGCGGACCATCCTCAACTCTGGTTGAAGAAGCCGTTCTGGGCCAGTTGGGCGCGCGCCTCGGCCGCGACGTCCACGTTGACCGGGGAGAGCAGGAAGACCTTGTTCGTGATCCGCTCGATGGTCCCGTGCAGGCCGAAGACCAGTCCGGCGGCGAAGTCCACGATGCGCTTGGCATCGCCGTCGTCCATCTCGGTGAGGTTCATGATGACGGGCACGCCCTCGCGGAACTCCTCGCCGATGCGGCGCGCGTCGTTGTAGGTGTGCGGGTGGATCGTGGTGATGCGGTAGAGGTCGATGAACGGAGATCCGCCCGCGGGCGGCGCGGGAACGTCGCGCGACGAACCGCGGGTGCCCGACGCCGGGATGCGCTCGACATTGGAGGGCTCGTCGCGGAACATGCGCACGGACCCGCTGCTGCGGCCGGTCTCGACCACGGTCACGCTGCGGGGCTCCTCCCGCGACGACCGGTCCCGGTCGTAGCGATCCTGGTCGCGGTCGTAGCGGTCGCGCTCGCTGCGCTCACCGCGGTCGGAGGTGCGACGCCGGGAGGATGCGGGCTCGTCGTAGTCGTCCTCGTCGTCGTAGTAGCCCTCGTGGTACTCGTTCTCATCCTCGACGAGGCCGAGGTAGACCGCCATCTTGCGCATAGCGCCGGCCATGGCCCGCCCCTTTCCTGCGCTTGCCGCACGCGCACATCACGCGCTCGTCTCGCACTGCATCCCGAGGGGCCGCGGACGTGCCCGCGGCCGTGGATCGAGGCTACCCGAGGGGCGGACGACTCCCGAGCACCGCGCTTCCCACGCGCAGGTGTGTCGCACCGGCGGCGATGGCCTGCTCGAGGTCCTCGCTCATGCCCGCGGACATCACGTCGACTCCGGGATGAACGCCTCGGAGGTCGTCCAGCACCCCCGCGAGGCTCATGAACGCGGGACCCGCGTCCGCGCCGAGGGGCGCCACTCCCATCACGCCCCGCAGGCGCAGGTGCCCGGACGCCGCGATCGCATCGGCCACCTCCGAGGCCATCTCCGGGGGTGCCCCACCGCGCCCGGGGGGACCGTCAGGGTCCAGCGAGACCTCCACGAGGCAGTCCAGCCGGCGCCCGGCGCGCTCGGCGCCCCGGTCCAGGGCCTCGACGAGGCGCACGCGATCCACCGAGTGCACGAGGTCGGCGTACCGGGCGACGGAGGCGGCCTTGTTCGTCTGGAGCTGCCCGACGAAGTGCCAGGTGAGCCCCAGCCCCGCGGTCTCGTCCGCCTTCGCGCGCGCCTCCTGGTCGCGGTTCTCGCCGACGTCCGTCACGCCGAGGGCCGCCAGCCTGCGCACATCGTCGGCCGGCCACGTCTTGGTCACCACGATGAGGGTGACCCCCGCCGGATCGCGCCCGGCGGCGGCGCAGGCGGACTCGATGCGCGCGCGCGTGCGCGCGAGGCCCTCGCGCAGTTCCTCCGTGCGGTCCGCTCCCCCGCCACTCCACTCGCTCACGAGCCGCCTCGCAGGACGATGAGTCCCGCCTGCCGGCCGGTCACGGCATCGCGCCGGTAGGAGAAGAGGTCGGGTGATTCCCACGTGCACCCGCCGACCACGGCGCACTCCACGCCCTGCGCGGCGCACTGCGCGACCACGGCGCGGCGCAGGTCGATCGCCGGCGTCCCCGCGCGCGTGGTCGCCGCGGCCTCGGGAACCGCGTCGGCCGCCTGAGAGCGAACCTCCGCGCTCACCTCGTAGCAGCCCGGGCAGATGGCGGGGCCGGCCCAGGCCTGCACCACGCCGACCGGCCGCATCGCCTCGATCGTGGCCCCCACGACGCCGGCGGCCACCCCGCGCCAGCCGGCATGCACCGCCGCGACCCGGCCCCCCTCGAGGTCGGCCAGCAGGAGGGGCACGCAGTCGGCCACCTGCACGACGAGCGGAAGGCCGACCGCGGTGGTGGTCACGGCATCCACCTGCGGCGGCGGATCCGCGGGCGCGATGAGTTCGGCCACCGCGCACCCGTGCACCTGGTGCATCGTGGCGAGGAGCTCAGCCCCGAGGTACGACGCCGCGGTCTTCCGATTGCGGCGTACCGCGTCGGGGTCGTCCCCCACCGAGAGCCCGAGGTTCAGGCTGTCGTACGGCGCGGCGCTCTCACCGCCGTGCCGGTCGGTGAAGAGCCAGTCGGCGACGAGTCCCGCCGCCGAAGCGCGTCCGCGAGCGATGACGCCCACGGGCTACTTGAGGAAGTCGGGCACGTCCAGGTCGTCGCCGGTGTCGTCGAAGACGATCGTGCGGGGCTGCTGCACCGGACGCTTCGGCTCGGCGGCGACCGGCAGCTCCGGGTTGTCCGACTTCGACTGCCCCGCCGCCACAGCCGCGGCGAGCGGGGTCTCTTCGGCGATCTTGCGGGTCACGGGCTGGGCACGGCGCGCCGGCGGGCTGCCGCCGTCGAATCCGGCGGCGATGACGGTGATGCGCACCTCGTCGCCGAGGGTGTCGTCGATGACGGCTCCGAAGATGATGTTGGCGTCGGGGTGGGCGGCGTCCGACACCATGCGGGCCGCCTCGTTGATCTCGAAGAGGCCGAGGTCGGAGCCGCCGGAGATGCTGAGCAGCACCCCGTGCGCACCCTCGATGCTCGCCTCGAGGAGCGGACTGGAGATGGCGCGCTCGGCCGCCTCGACTGCACGGTCCTCGCCGCGGGCACTGCCGATGCCCATGAGGGCGGAGCCGGCTCCGGACATGACCGACTTGACGTCGGCGAAGTCGAGATTGATCAGGCCCGGCGTCGTGATGAGATCGGTGATGCCGGAGACGCCCTGCAGGAGGACGTGGTCCGCCTGGCGGAAGGCATCGATCGCGGAGATGTTGCGATCCGACAGCGACAGCAGCCGGTCATTGGGGATGACGATGAGGGTGTCGACCTCCTGGCGAAGGGAGTCGACCCCCGACTCCGCCTGGGCAGCGCGACGGCGCCCTTCGAAGCCGAAGGGTCGGGTCACGACGCCGACCGTGAGGGCGCCGAGCGACTTCGCGATGCGCGCCACCACCGGCGCGCCGCCGGTGCCGGTGCCACCGCCCTCCCCCGCGGTGACGAACACCATGTCGGCCCCGCGCAGGACCTCCTCGATCTCCTCGGCGTGGTCCTCGGCCGCCTGGCGGCCCACCTCGGGGTCGGCCCCTGCGCCGAGGCCCCGGGTCAGCTCGCGCCCGATGTCGAGCTTGACGTCGGCGTCGCTCATGAGCAGCGCCTGGGCGTCGGTGTTGATGGCGATGAACTCCACGCCCTTGAGTCCGACGTCGATCATGCGGTTGACGGCGTTGACGCCGCCTCCGCCGATGCCGACAACCTTGATGACGGCGAGGTAGTTCTGCGGTGCGGCCACGGGTGCTTCCCTTCGGCTCCGGCCCATGAGCGTCCTCCTAGGCCCATGCGCGCCCCTCGCGCGCGAATCTCGATCTCACGTTAAGATCGAGATCCTCTCAGGCGTGATGCCTTCCTGCGAGGTTAGGCGTGCCCCTGGGGCAATGCAAGGAGGCACGCGGTAACTCAAGCGGATGCTGTGGCGGATGTGACGACCCGTCGCGCCAGGGCGACGATGTCCTCCGCGGGGCCCGCCGGGCCGCACGCGAGCACGGCCGGGCGGCTCGGCGGCGGCACCGCCCCCGCCTCGAGGGTCGCGGGGATGCGCTCCGGGTCGGCGTGGGACAGCGCGGGGAACGACGCGATCGCGGTGGCCGGGCGACCGCGCAGGGCGTCGACCATGGCGCCGCGGCGGTTGCACCGCGACGGCGCCAGGGCGGCCACCTGGATCCACAGTCCCTCGCACGAGGGCAGCGCTCCGCTGAGGAGCCCTCCGACGGAGTCCACGGGGTCCAGCAAGATCAACG
>JBJTJS010000318.1:0-15437 GCA_046096085.1 bacterium | reverse complement strand
GATCTCCGGGATCGGGGAGCGCAGCCGCGCCCGGCTCCCCCGCCGCTCCCGAGGCCGCGCGGTCGTGGCTGCGCTCCCCGATCCCGGAGATCCTCGGGTACGTCGGCGCCGCGCTCGTGGCGAGTGCCGCACTCAACTTCGTCGCGCAGTCATGGGAGGGCTGGAGCGACACGGTGCGCATCACCGTCGTCGCCGTGGCGCTGGCACTCCTCATCGGCGCGGCGGCCGGCTTCACCCTCGCCGCCGGCGGACCGCGCACCCTGAACGACGGCGCCCACGATCAGTACCGGCGGGTCGTCGGGGTGTGCATGGCCCTCGCCACCCTCGCCACCGGGCTCCTGGTCAACCTCATCATCGACGCGAGCGGCGTTCCGCGCAGCGAGGACAGCGACCCCTGGATCCTCGTCACGGCACTCGCGGCCTTCGTGGTCGCAGCCGCAGGGGCGTGGCTCGCGCGCGGGGTGATGACGACGCTCGCCATCGCCGGCGCATCGGGGATCGTCGCCATCGGGATCGTCAACGTGATCGGGCCGGAGCTGGCGTGGGTCTGGCCGGCCGTCGCGTTCGCGGGATGGGCCGCCTGGATGGTCATCGCACCGCGCATCCTCGCCGTGCCGGTGCTCGCCGAGGCCCTCGGCATGGCGGGGGTCCTCGTGGCGCTCGCCCCGGTCGCCCTGGCCGAGCAGCGCGGGGAGCCGGGCATCCCCATGGAGCCGATGCCCGACGACCTGCTGCTCGCGATGTGGCTGGCACGGGGCATGCTCGCGCTGGTGGCCGTGGCCGGGCTCGTGCTCTTCGCGCGCGGGGGCTCCTGGGCGTGGGCTGCGGGAGGGATCATCGCCGCGGCCGTCACCGCGATGGCCGTGGCCGGCCAGGCCCTCGGCTGGGTGGCCGGGCTGCTCGCCGCCGGGGTGGTGCTACTCGTCGTGAGCGGCGTCCTGCTGCTCGCCCGCCGGCGCGAGCCCGACCAATAGACGGTTTTGTCACCTCAATCCGTGCGTACCGGCCCTCGGCGACCCCCTCGGGACGGTTCCGGGTGACAAAGCCGGGTGGGAGGCGGGGCGACTACATGCGGTCGGGTGCCGACACCCCGCACAGGGCCAGGCCGTTGGCCAGCACCTGGCGCGTCGCGGCGCACAGCCACAGCCGGGCCACGTGCTGCGGGTCGACCTGCTCGTCGCCGCGGGGCAGGACGCGGCAGGAGTCGTAGAAGCGGTGGTACGCCGTCGCCAGCGACTCCAGGTAGCGCGGGATGCGATGGGGCTCGCGCAACTCCGCCGCCGCGGTGACCGCGGCCGGGTAGTCGGCGAGCGCGAGCAGCAGGTCGCCCTCCCTCTCGTGGTCGAGCAGCGCGGGGTCGTACCCCGCGGAGCGCCAGTCGATGCCGAGGTCGCCGGCATTGCGCAGCACGGAGGAGATCCGCGCGTGCGCGTACTGCACGTAGAAGACGGGGTTGTCGCTGGTCCGCTGGACGAGCAGGTCGAGGTCGAGGCTGAGGGGCGAGTCGACGGGGTAGCGGATGAGGGAGTAGCGAGCTGCATCGACACCCACCTCCTCCACGAGGTCCTCCAGGGTGACCATCGTCCCCGCGCGCTTGGACATCTTGAATTCCTCGCCCCCGCGCATCATGGTGACGAGCTGCCCGATGAGCACCTCCACGTTGCGGTCCATGTCGTCGCCCGCGCACGCGGCGATGGCCCGCAGGCGGCTCACGTAGCCGTGGTGGTCGGCGCCGAGCAGGTAGATCGCGATGTCGAAGCCGCGCACCCTCTTGTCGACGTAGTACGCGGTGTCCGACGCGAAGTAGGTGAGTTCGCCGTCAGCCTTGATGAGAACCCGGTCCTTGTCGTCGCCGAAGTCGGTCGTGCGCAGCCAGGTCGCCCCATCGGCCTCGAAGACGTGGCCCTGCTCGCGCAGCCGCAGCAGCGCGCGCTCGACGGCGCCGGTGTCGTGCAGGGAGCGCTCGGAGTACCACACGTCGAAGTGGGTGCGGAAGAGGTCGAGCACCTCCTTCTGCTGGTCCAGCTGCCGGACGTACGCCGCCTCCCGGAACGCCCGGAGCTGCTCGTCCTCGGGCAGGTCGGTGATCTGCGGCTCGGCGGCGAGGATCGACGCGGCCAGGTCGGCGACGTAGCCGCCGTGGTAGCCGTCCTCGGGGACCGGGCGGCCCTGGGCCACGGCCATGACCGAGGCGCCGAACCGGTCCATCTGCACGCCACGGTCGTTGATGTAGAACTCCCGCGCCACGTCGGCGCCCGCGGCCTCGAGGACCCGGGCGATCGCGTCGCCGACCGCAGCCCAGCGGGCGTGGCCCAGGTGGATCGGGCCGGTGGGGTTCGCCGAGATGAACTCGACGTTGACCCTCGTGCCGGCAAGGGCGTCGTTCTCTCCGTAGGCCGCCCCGGCCTCCACGATCTGCCCGGCGACGGCGCCCTGGGCATCCGCGGCGAGCCGAATGTTGACGAACCCGGGGCCGGCCACCTCCGCGGAGGCGATCCCGGGCAGTTCGGCCAGCCCCGCGGCGACGAGGTCCGCGACGGACCGGGGCGGGACGCCCGCGGCCTTGGCCAGGGTGAGGGCGACCGGAGTGGCGTAGTCTCCGTGCTCCTTGCTCCGCGGCCTCTCGATGACGACCTCGTCGGGGACGGGTCCGGGCAGCCGCCCCTCGTCGACGAGGGTGGCGAGGACGTCCCGGACGGCGTCGGCGAGGGCGTCCGGGGTCATGGATCGAGACTAGTCTGGGGAACAGCCCCTCTCGCGAGGGTGTCCGCGTGCTAACGTGACCGTGGCTGTGCTGCACAAGAACCACCGTTCAAGGAACGCCCGCCGAAGAGCCGCCACGAGCGGCGTCGAGGTGGGCGTTTCGGCTACCAGGGGTAGACCCGCGGCCGGGACGTAGGCTCGCACCACCAGCCCGCCGGGCAACCGTCCGGCGTCACGTATCCGCTGGGATAGAACTGAGGAGTTACCCCGCATGGCACAGGGAACTGTGAAGTGGTTCAACGCCGAGAAGGGCTTCGGCTTCATCGCTCAGGCTGACGGAGGTGCCGACGTGTTCGTGCACTTCACCGCCATCCAGGCCGACGGCTACCGCAGCCTCGACGAGAATCAGCAGGTCGAGTTCGACATCGTCCAGGGCCCCAAGGGACCCCAGGCCGACAACGTGCGCGTCCTCTGACAGCACGCCACAGGCTCGATCCGAGGGCCCGATCCTGCAAAGGGTCGGGCCCTCGTGCTGTCCCGGCCCTACTCTGTGCCCCATGACGTCGCCCGCCCAGACCGACACCCCCGCCACGTCACGGCGCAACCGCCTGCTCGCCACGAGCGGCGTGCTCATCGAGTGGTACGACTTCATGGTCTACGCCCTCCTGGCGACGACCCTGCAGCAGGTCTTCTACCCCACCGAGAGCAGCACCGTCGGGCTCGTGCTCACGTTCGCGACGTTCGCGATCGGCTACCTCGCACGCCCCTTCGGGGGGCTCGTCCTCGGCCGCATCGGCGACACCAAGGGCCGCCGCTACGCGCTCGTGCTGTCGACGACGCTCATGCTCGTGCCGCTCGCGGTCATCACGGTGCTCCCCGGGTACGACACCATCGGGATCCTCGCGCCGCTGCTGCTCACCCTGATGCGCCTGTTCCAGGGGTTCTCCGTCGGCGGGGAGTACTCCGGCGCGCTCACCGCGCTCAGCGAGTCCTCGGACGCATCGCGCCGGGGCCGCTCCATCTCCCTCGGCCTGGCGACGGCCATGGGCGGCAACCTCCTCGCGTCGCTCGTCGTCCTGCTCACCACGCTGATCTGGGGCGAGGAGGCCCTGGCGGAGGGCACGTGGCGCATCCCCTTCGCCATCGGCCTGGTGGCCTGCGCCATCTCGGTGTTCCTCCAGCGGCGCATGCACGAGACCGAGGAGTTCGTGAGCGGCGACCGCGACTCCACCGCCAAGAGCCCGTTCATGGCGCTGATCCGGCAGTACCCGCGCGAGACCCTCATGATGACGGCGCTCGCGGCGTGGAGCGGCATCACCGTCTACACCCTCATCTCCTGGATGCCGTCGTTCCTCGAGACGGTCATCGGCGACAGCGACGAGGAAGCGCAGGCGGTCTCGGCACTCATCTCCATCATCTACATCCTCGCGATCTTCCCCGTCGCCGCGCTCGGCGACCGGATCGGGCGGCAGAAGATCATGCTGTGGTGCATCGGGCTCTACCTCGTGCTCGCGATCCCCGCGACCTTCCTCATCGACCAGGGCACGGCGCTGGCGCTCATCCCCGCGGTCCTCATCCTCGCGCTGCTGCAGACCGGCGTGGACTCCTCGACCACGACGGAGATGACCCGGCTGGTCCCGGCCTCGGTGCGCTACACCGCGATCGCGATCACGTACGCCCTCGGCATGATCCTCGGCAGCTTCAGCCCGGCCATCGAGGAGGTGCTCATCGGCGTCACCGGCAGCGACCTCATGCCCGGCTTCATCCTCATTGCGGTCTCGCTGCTGATGCTGCCCGTCGTGCTGGCGCTGCCCCGGATGAAGGCCCGGGCCGGGGAGTCCTGAGGCTCCCCGGGTGGACGGATGCCTCCGGGGCGGGTCACCATGGAGTCATGAGCGACGACATCGAGAAGCTGCTCGCCGAGGTCAACAAGTCCACGTCCTCCGCGCCGGGGTCCGCCTCGTCGTCGGCCACCCCGGCCCGCAGGGACGACCGGACCCCGGCCAAGTCCGGCGACGGCGCGGCCGGCGGCCGCCTGGCGTTCGCGGTCATCACGGCCCTGGTCCTCGGCGGGGCGGCGTTCGTCGTCGGGATCATCACCCCCTTCGTGCTCAGCGGGCCCTCGATGGGCTTCGGCGCGGCCATCGGCGCCTTCGTCACGGCGCTCCTGGCCGGGCCCCCGCGCTGGTTCTCCTCGTAGGCGTCCCGGGCGCGCTGTTAGGCTTCACGTCGCCCTGGCCCCCGTAGCTCAGGGGATAGAGCAGTGGCCTCCGGAGCCATGCGCGCAGGTTCGAATCCTGCCGGGGGCACCCCTCCACTGGCCGCCCTCACCGCTTCTGCGCCGCAAACCCACAACTATCCGCCCCCGAGCTGTCGTTAAGCGGCGCGAATCCCGCCAACCCCGGGGTTAGCCGCCCACCAGCCGCGATTTCCGCCCCGAAAACGCGGCTCACGGGCGGCCAACCGCAAGGCCCCGGCCCGCACCTAGACTGGCGTGATGCTTCCCCCCGGGTACGCCGCCCGCCCGCTGGAGTTCGACGAGTCCGGCGGCCTCCCCGACGGCCCCGACGTCGACCTCGCCTACGCCGTCACCTGCGCCGCCGACATCTCGCTCCTCGGCCGACCCGACGACACCCGCGAGGCCCGCAGGTTCAGCCTCACCAGCCTCGACGCGGTGCGCGCCGAGCACCGGCTCGTCCTCGACTCCTCCGGCGCCCCTGTCGGCCTGCTCATCGTGGAGCGCGACACCGAGACCCGAGCCGTCTTCCTCGAGCCGTACGCCGTCCCCGGGCACGGCGACCTCCTCGTCCCGCTACTGCGCATGGGCCTGGAGGCGGCGCAGCGCGTGCGGGGCGAGGGCGAGTGGCGGGTCGACACTGCGGCATGGGCGCAGGACGACCACGCCATCGCCGCCATCACCCAGGCCGGTTTCACCCCCAAGCGGCGCTTCTGGACGATGACGGCCGACGTCACCGGGCTCGCCCACGACGACCCGGAGCCGCCCGCCGGCGTCACGCGCACGGTCGCCGTGACGGAGGACGAGCGCCGGATCCTGCACCTCGTCGACCAGGAGTCCTTCGCCGACCACTTCGACTTCGCGCCGCACCCCTACGAGGACTGGATGCCGTGGTTCACCGACCGGCGCGATGCGCGGCCGGACACCTGGTGGATCGCCTGGCTCGACGGCGAGGCCGTCGGCCTATGCATGGCCGACGACCGCAAGGCCGAGGACGGCCGCGGCTACATCCGCACCCTCGGCGTCATCCCGCAGGCGCGCGGCCGCGGCATCGCGACGTGGCTGCTGAGGTCGGCGTTCGCCCAGGCCGCCCGCGAGGGGCGCACGGGCGTCTCGCTCGGCGTCGACAGCGAGAACCCGACCGGAGCCGTGGGCCTCTACGAGAAGGCCGGGATGCGCGCCGAGCAGGTCGTCGACCTGTTCTCCCAGCCGCTGTAGCGCACGCGACTCCGTCGAGAAGCCGCTACGACGGTCGGTCCGGCTCCGCGAGCTTGCTCAAGGTGTCGGGGGGCAGGACGAACGTCGACCCCAGGATCTCGGGGTCGGTGACGATGGTGGGCCAGGTGATGCCCGGCAGGACCTTGACGTCGAAGATCTCCTGCACCGCGCCCTGGAAGCGCAGGAGCCCGACGATCTGACCGGTGACGGTGTCGACGACCCACACGCCGCAGTTGCGCTCGTCCGCCCGCGAGGTGATCGGCAGGCCGCTGAAGACGGACTCGCGGACCTGGGACAGGCCGATGAGCGCGTAGCGGCCGATGAACGCCAGCCCGCGAAACCGGGGAGGAGCAGCCGGTGCGGGTCGAGGCCAGCACCGTGAGCGGCGATGCCTACGCCTGGAACGACGTCGTCGCACCCGGCATCTCGGTCGAGAGCTACGCGACGGACTCAGCAGCGCAGGAGCCGGATGTGGCCTTCAACGACACCAGAAGCCAGAACCTCGACTGCGAGAATCCGCGGTTCGTGCTGGTCACCCCGCAGTAGCCCTGCCGTCGCCCCCCCTCACGAGCCCGGGCGAAAGACGCCCACCATGCCCCATCCCCCGACGTTCGCCGGCGCCGCGCACTAGGGTCTCGCCTACGGCCACCGTCCCGAAGGGAGCGCCATGCCCTCATCCCGCGATCGACTCGACCCCGCCTCCCGCGAGCCCCTCGACCAGCTCCTCGCGGCCGTGCCCGGCGGCTTCAACGGCATCCCCGACATCGTCGAGAGGCGGGCCTTCGTCGCCGGCCTGCTCGCCCAGATGACCGCGGACCTGCCCCCCAACGACAACGTCGTCTACGTCGACCGCGTGGCGCCCGGCCCCGCCGGCGCCCCGGACGTGCCCGTGCGCATCTACACCCCCGCGCGCGCCACGGGCGTCGCGCTGCCCGGCATCTTCTTCATCCACGGCGGCGGCATGGTCATCGGCGACCTCGACGGGGAGCACCTCACCGCGATGATGCTGTGCGAGGCGGTGAACGCCGTCGTGATCTCCACCGGCTACCGCAAGGCACCGGAGGACCCGCACCCCGCTCAGATGGAGGACTGCTACGCCGCCCTCACCTGGGCCGCGGCCCACGCGGGTGAGCTGGAGTTCGATGCCGGTCGCCTCGCCATCTGCGGGGGCAGCGCCGGCGGCAACCTCGCGATCTCGACGTCCATGCTCGCCCGCGATCGCGGCGGGCCGCCGCTGTGCTTCCTCATGGCGCCGTACCCCATGCTCGACGATCGCAACGAGACGACGTCGAGCATGGAGATCCTCGACATCGGCATCTGGGACCGCGCGGGCAACATCGAGGCGTGGGAGTGGTTCCTCGGCGGCCAGCCCGCCGACGGGTACGCCGCCCCCGCGCGCGCCACCGCCCTCTCCGGGCTGCCCCCGGCGTTCGTCGACGTCGGCGACATGGACCTCTTCCTCGACGAGGACATCGCCTTCGTGCAGCGCCTCCTGCAGGCGGGCGTGCCCACCGAGTTCCACGTCTACCCCGGTGCCTACCACGCCTCGGAGGTGTTCGCGCCGCAGGCCGAGCTCAGCCAGCGCATCTGGGGCAATCGCATCGGTGCCCTGCGGCGGGCGCTGCACGCGTGACATGAAGGCCACCATCTTCGACGGCACGACGGTGCGTCCGTTCGAGCCAGCCGACGCCCAAGCGCTCACCACGTCGTCGCCCTACGCCTGGGTCGACATCGTGCCCAACGGTCCCCATGACCCGCAGGTCGTCTCGCTGCTCCAGGGCATGGGCTTCACCGACATCCTCGCGACGTACACCACGCGCACCTACTCCGGCGGGATGTTCCAGGCGTTCGGCGACAACATGGTGGGCAGCACGTACGCCGCCGCCGACTCCGGCGACACCCCGGTCCTCGTGCACTGCGTCTGGAACTCCGGATGCTTCGTCACCATTCACCAGGGCGCCGACAGGGCCATGGCCAAGGCGTTGGAGGACTTCAAGCCCCGCGCCGCGCAGCTCTTCGCGAGCCCCGGACCCGTGCCGGTGACCATGATGCAGCTGATCCTCGACAGCATCGACCGCGAGCTCACCGACCTCCTGACCCAGCTCGGCATTCTCGACGGCCAGATCATCGTCACCACCAACCCCGCCCAACTGAGCGAGCTGCAGAAGCTGCGCAATCCCATCGCGGCCCTCGGGACCACGATCCCCGGCTACGCCGAGAACCTCAGCGAGTCCCTGGTCGACCCCAGTTCGCTGCCCGGCATGAACGCCGCGGGAGTGCAGGCCCTGCAGGCCTACGCCGCATGCGTCAACGACATCGTCCAGCGCATCGACAGCGCGGCGGGCGACGTACGCTCGGCCATCCAGGACTACCAGGGCCAGGTGAGTTCCGTCCAAGGCAACCGCATCAACCAGCTCACGCTCGTGTCCATCATCTTCCTGCCCATCACCTTCATGACCGGCTACTTCGGCATGAACTTCCAGTGGCTGGTGAACTCGACCCAGACCTTCGGGACCTGGGTGGTCCTCGGCCTTATCGCGCCGATCGTCGCGATCATCGTGTCCATGTGGCTGCTGCGCCGCGGCGGCTTCTCGCTCGGCGGCCGCCACGCCCTGCGCTTCCACGTCCGCCGCCACGCCGCGACGGCCCGGCCCGCGACATCGACGCCCACCGCTTCGCCCACGGCTCCCGCACCTGCATCCGACACCCCCGCGACCGACGCCCCCGCGACCGACGCGACGTGATCGTCGCCGCATGACGCGCGTCCTCGCCCTGGACCAGGGCACCTCGGCCACGAAGGCGGTCATCGCCGACGCCACGGGACCGCTCATCGACATCGACGTCCCCGTCACGGGCACGACTTACGACGACCCGCGCGTCGAGCAGGACCCCCTCGCCCTGCTCGACAGCGTGCTCGAGGCCGGGCGCCGTGCCCTGGACGCCTCGGACTACCCCGTCGCAGCGGTGGGCCTGGGCAACCAGGGCGAGACGGTGCTCGCCTGGGACCTGCGCAGCGGGGAGCCGCTCGGCCCCGCCCTGTCGTGGCAGGACCGGCGCTCGACGTCGGTGACCGATGCGATGCCGGCGGAGGTCGGCGAGTCGCTCCTGCGCCTCACCGGGCTGCCCCTCGACCCGTACTTCGCCGCGCCCAAGATGGCGTGGCTGCGCCGCGAGCTCGGTGGCGCGATCGGGGGCTCCATCGTCATCACGACCATCGACGCGTGGACGACGTACCGGCTGACCGGCGAGTTCGTCACCGATGCCGCGACCGCGTCGCGCACGATGCTGCTCGATCCGGCAACCCTGGACTGGTCGCCCGAGGCGATCGCGGCCTTCGGCCTCGACGGGATGGCGCTCCCCCGGGTCATCCCGTGCGACGCGGTGATCGGCACGACGTCGGCGTTCGGGGGGCCACTGCCGGTGGTGGGCGCGATCGTCGACCAGCAGGCAGCGCTCCTCGCCGAGGACTGCCGCGAGGTGGGCGCGGCGAAGTGCACCTACGGCACCGGGGCCTTCCTCCTCGCCAACGTCGGCGAGCGGCACGTGCCGTCCTCCTCAGGCCTGGCGACGTCCATCGCGTGGGCGATGTCTGACGGCACCCGCGCGTCCTGCGTGGACGGGCAGGTCTACACCGTCGGCGCCGCCGTCTCGTGGCTGGAGCGCATCGGGATCATCGACTCGGCGGCGGACCTCGACGTCCTCGCGGGCTCAGTCGCGGACACCGCGGGCGTCATGTGCCTGCCCAACCTCGCCGGGGTCGGTGCGCCCGCATGGCTGCCCGACGCGCGCGGATCCTGGCAGGGGCTCTCCCTCGCCACGACGCGCGCGCACCTCGTGCGCGCCTTCTGCGAGGGCGTCGCCGCGTCGGTTGCTGTCCTCGCCGACGCCGTCGCCGACGACATCGCGGCCCCGCTGACCGCGCTGCGCGCGGACGGCGGCCTCACCCGCTCGCGCGTCGTCATGCAGTTGCAGGCCGACCTGCAGGGCGTGCCCGTCGAGGTCTACCCGCACTCGTGCGCGACAGCCCTCGGCATCGCGGCGCTGGCGCTACGCGGGCGTGAAGGCCCCGGCGCGGAGGACGCGCTGCTGCGCGGCTGGTCCCCGGCGGCGACGTACTCCCCCGGCCTGGACCCGCAGGAGGCGCGCGAGCGCGTGCGCGCGTACGCCGGCGCCATGACGAGGTCGGGCGCATGACCGGGGCGTCGTACGACGTCGCCGTGGTGGGCGCGGGCGCGGTGGGCTGCGCGATCGCCAGTGCCCTCACCCGGGCCGGCGCCCGGGTCGCGCTCCTGGAGGCCCGGTCTGATGTCGGCGCGGGCACGAGCAAGGCCAACACCGCGATCTGGCACACGGGCTTCGACGCGAAGCCGGGAACCCTTGAGGCCCGCATGGTCGCGCGCGGGCACCGGCTGCTGCTCGAGCGCGCGGAGGAGTTCGGGTGGGCGATCGAGCGCACCGGCGCCGTTCTCGTCGCGTGGGACGACGAGCAGCTCGCGCGACTCGACGGCATCATCGCCAACGCCCGCGAGGTCGGCTACGCCGCGGCCCGGCCGCTCACCGCGGAGGAGGTCTACGCCGGGGACCCGCACCTCGGCCCGGGCGTGCGCGGCGGTGTGAGCATCCCCGACGAGGGCCTGCTCGACCCGTGGACGATCGTCGTCGCCCTCGCCACCGACGCCCTCGTCAACGGCGCCACGCTGCTGCTCGACGCGCCCGTGACCGGCGTGACGCGCACACCGGGTGGCTACGACATCACCACCCCGCGCGGCGACGTCTCGTGCGCCTGGCTGATCAACGCCGCGGGCCTCGGCAGCGACATCCTCGACCGCCAGGCGGGGCAGGACGGATTCACGATCACTCCTCGGCGCGGGCAGCTCCTCGTCTTCGACAAGGCGGCCCGCGGCCTCGTGCGCCACGTGATCCTGCCCGTGCCCACCGCGACGACGAAGGGCGTGCTCGTCGCCCCCACCGTCTACGGCAACGTCCTGCTCGGTCCCACCGCGGAGGACCTCGACGACCGCACCGCGACCAACACCACCGCGCAGGGCATCGACTTCCTCCTCGCTCACGGCCGGCGCATCATGCCCGAACTCCTCGACGTCGAGGTCACCGCGGAATACGCCGGGCTGCGCGCCGCCACCGAGCACGCCGACTACTGCTGCGGCGTCTTCGACCACTACGTGCGCGTCGCCGGCATCCGCTCGACGGGCATCACCGCGTGCCTGGCGCTCGCCGAGCTCGTCGCAGCCGACCTCGCCGAGGCGGGCCTCGTCACCACTCCCCTGGCCCGGCCGCGGACCGTGCGCATGCCCAACATCGCCGAGGACCGGATGCGCCCGTACCAGGACGGGCCGCTCATCGCCTCCGATCCCGCGTACGGCGACCTCGTGTGCCTGTGCGAGCGCGTGAGCGCCGGGGAGATCCGCGACGCACTCGCCTCGGACGTGCCGGCGCGCGACGTCGATGGGCTGCGCCGTCGTACCCGCGCGCTGGCCGGGCGCTGCCAGGGATTCCACTGCGGCGCCCGCGTCACCGCCGCCCTGGATTCGGCGCGATGACCGACGTCCTCGTCATCGGCGCGGGGCCCGCGGGGCTGACCGCGGCGGCGGCTCTGGCCGGTCGGGGCCTCGACGTGCGCGTCGTCGACCGCGACGAAGCGCCCGGCGGCGTGCCGCGCTCCTCGGACCACCCGGGGTACGGGCTGCGCGACCTGCGCCGCCCGCTCACCGGGCCGGCGTACGCGCGCATGCTCGCCGAGCGCGCATCCGGTGCCGGCGCGCGCATCGACGTGCGCACCACGGTCACGGACCTCGATGCCGTCGACGGCGGCGGGGCAGCGGCGTGGCTCACCTCCCCGTCGGGACGCGAGGAGGTGCGCGCGCGAGCGGCCATCCTCGCCACCGGGTGCCGCGAGCGACCGCGCACCGCGCGGCTCGTGCCCGGGACCCGGCCCGCGGGCATCCTCACCACCGGATGGCTGCAGCGGCTGGTGCACCTGGACCACGGCTCGCCGGGGACGCGCGCGGTCGTCGTCGGCGCCGAGCACGTGTCGTACTCCGCGGTGGTGACGCTCGCCGATGCCGGGTGCCGGACCGTGGCGATGATCACCGAGGACGATGCGCACACGTCGTTCGCCGCCTTCGACATCGCCGCGCGGACGCGGTACGGCTTCCCTCTCCTCGCCCGGGCCCGCGTGGAGGCGATCCACGGCAGTGCCCGGGTCGCCGGAGTGGCCGTGGTCCGCGACGACGGGGCCCGCGCGTACCTCGAGTGCGACACCGTCGTCTTCACCGGCGACTGGTACCCCGAGAACGACCTGGCCGTCCGCGCGGGGCTGCCGCGCCAGCGCGCGACCCACGGTCCCAGCATCGACGCCGCCCTGCGCACGCCCGAACCGGGGATCCTCGCTGCGGGCAACGTCCTGCACCCGGCCGCGACGGCCGACGCGTGCGCGCGCGACGGCGCTCACGTCGTTGCCGCGACGCTCGCGTGGCTGGAGTCCGGCGCCTGGCCGGTCGAGTCCGTGCCGCTCGTCGCGGAGGCGCCCCTGCTGTGGGCGACCCCCGACCTGGTGACCCCGGGGGCCGCGGGCCCGGTGCGCCTGCAGACGGGCGCGGCCGCCAACCGTCCGCGACTGTCGCTCCTGCAGGGCGAGCGCACGCTGTGGTCGGGGCGACTCCCCTACATCCGCCCGACCCGGCCCTTCGCGATCCCCGGCCGCGCCCTGGAAGACGCGGACATGTCGGCGCCGGTCCGAGCGGTGCTCGACTGAACGCTGTGGTGGGATGACGACATGACCGCCGACCTGCCGACACGCGCGCGCGTCGTCGTCATCGGCGGGGGCGCGGTCGGCACGTCGGTGGCGTACCACCTCACGGCCCTCGGATTCACCGACCTGGTCCTCCTGGAGCAGGGGCAGCTGTCCTCGGGCACCACGTGGCATGCCGCCGGGCTCGTCGGGCAACTGCGCGCCACGGAGTCCGGCACCCGCCTCGTGCAGTACTCCGCGTCCCTGTACGCCGCACTCGAGGAGGAGACCGGGCTCGGCACGGGGTGGAAGCAGTGCGGTGGCGTCACCGTCGCGCGCACCCCCGACCGCATGGAGCAGCTACTGCGGACCGCGGCCGCCGCGGAGGCGTACGACCTGGAGTGCGAGGTCATCTCCCCCGAGCGCGCCGGGGAACTGTGGCCGCACCTGGAGACCGATGACCTCGTGGGCGCCATCTGGCTGCCGCGCGACGGCACCGTGAACCCCGCGGACGTGACCCAGGCGATGGCCCGCGGCGCCCGGCAGCGGGGCGCGCTCATCGCCGAGCGCACCCGGGTCACCGGCATCCTCGTGCGCGACGGCGCCGTCGTCGGGGTCGAGACCGACCGCGGGCCTATCGAGGCCGAGATCGTCGTCAACTGCGCGGGCCAGTGGGCGCACGCCATCGGGCTCATGGCCGGAGTCACCGTGCCACTGCACTCCGCGGAGCACTTCTACGTCGTCACCGAGGCGATCGAGGGCGTCGCGCGCATGACGCCGATCCTGCGCGACCCCGACGGCTACACCTACATCAAGGAAGAGGTCGGCGGCTTCGTCGTCGGCGGCTTCGAGCCGGTCGCGAAGCCGTGGGTGGCGCCGGACTCCATCCCGCACCCGTTCGAGTTCAGTCTGCTGGAGGAGGACTGGGACCACTTCGCGATCCTCATGGACTCCGCGCTGCACCGGGTCCCGGTGCTGCAGGAGACCGGGATCAAGAAGTTCTACAACGGCCCGGAGTCGTTCACTCCCGACAACCAGTTCATCCTCGGCGAGGCCCCCGAGCTGCGGAACTTCTACGTCGCGGCCGGCTTCAACTCCGTGGGCATCGCGTCGGCGGGCGGTGCCGGGCGTGCGCTCGCCGAGTGGATCGCCGCGGGCGAGCCCCAGCGCGACCTGGTGTCGGTCGACATCCGCCGGTTCGGGCCGTTCAACAACAACCGGCAGTGGCTGCGCGCACGCGTGGGCGAGGTACTCGGCCTGCACTACGCCGTCCCCTGGCCGAACCGGGAGTTCGACACCGCGCGTCCCTTCCGGCGCTCGCCGCTGCACGGTCGGATGGCCGAGGCGAACGCCGCGTTCGGCTCGAAGTTCGGGTGGGAGCGGCCGCTGTTCTTCGCGCCACCGGGCGCCTCCGCTTCGCTGGAGTACACCTGGGGCCAGCCATCGTGGCTCCCCTGGGCCGACGAGGAGCAGGGCGCCACGCGCGAGGCGGTCGCGCTGTTCGACGAGTCGTCGTTCGGCAAGTTGCTCGTCACCGGGCCCGACGCCCAGCGGCTGCTCTCGCGCGTATGCGCCAACGACGTCGACGTCGAGCCGGGGCGCATCGTGTACACGGCGGTCCTCAACTCGCGCGGGACGTACGAGGCCGATGTCACCGTCACCCGGATGTCGGGCACCGAGTACCTCTGGATCACCAGCGCCGGCTCGCCGGTGCGCGATGCCGACTGGCTGCGCCGCCACGTGGAGCCGGGGATGCGCGTGGAGGTCGTCGATGCCAGCAGCGCGTACGCCGTCATCGGGGTGATGGGGCCGCTCAGCCGGGAGCTCATGGCGCGGGTAAGCACGGCCGACTTCTCGGACGCGGGGTTCCCGTTCGGCACGAGCCGGCTGGTCGACGTGGGCGACTTCACGGTGCGGGCGAGCCGGATCACCTACGTCGGGGAGCTCGGGTGGGAGCTCGTGGTCCCCGCGGAGTTCGCCAGCGGGACCTACGACGCGCTCCGCTCGGCAGGGGCGGACCTCGGCGTGCGCGACGCCGGGTACTACGCCATCAACGCGCTGCGCCTGGAGAAGGGCTACCGCGCGTTCGGGCCGGAGCTGAACCCGGACTACGGGCCGGTGGAGGCGGGGCTGCTGTTCGCGGCGCGATCCGAGGCGGACTTCGTCGGGCGCGCGGCGCTCGAGGCGGCCCGGGCCGCGTCACCGCAGCGGCGCCTGGTGTCGTGGGTGGCGCAGGACCCCGCCGCGATGCTGTGGGGCGGGGAGCTGATGCTGCGCAACGGCGCCGGGGCCGGGCAGGTGACGAGTGCGGCGGACGCGACGACGACCGGCGCTTGCGTGGGGCTCGGCTACGTGCGGACCCCCGGCGGAGAGCTGGACCTGTCCGGGGAGTGGACGATCAGCGTCGGCGGCCGCCCGGTCCCCGTGACGGTGTCCACGATCGCGCCGTACGACCCCGCCAACTCCCGCATCCGCCCCTAACCTGCTTTCGGCGTCTGAGTTACCCGAATGGTGGGCTAAGCGCCGCTTAAC
>JBJTJS010000317.1:0-2713 GCA_046096085.1 bacterium | reverse complement strand
GGCCCGGTGCGCCGGAGACGACGAGCAAGGGGACGTTCTCGGCCCAGGCCATCCCGCCGGCGGACGAGGACGTCCATCCGGAACTCGAGGCCTGACGAGGGTCTAGGGTCTTCCGCGTGGCCGACGCGCTCACTATCCCGTCCTTCCTCGCCTCGCGGCTGAAGCAGCGCAAGGTCGAGTGCGGCTTCGGCATCGTCGGCGACTACGCCCTGCGCCTGTTCGCGGACCTCTACGAGGAGGGCTTCCCGATCCACGTCACCGAGGACGAGCAGGGCGCCGCCTTCGCGGCGGATGCCTACGCCCGGCTGCGGGGCCTCGGCGTCGTGGCCGTGACGTACGGCGTGGGCGGTCTCAAGGTCACGAATGCCGTGGCCGGGGCCTGGGCCGAGAACGTCCCCTTGCTCGTCGTCTCCGGCGCACCGGGCCTGCGCGAGGCGGCCACCGACGCCCTGCTGCACCATCGCATCAAGAACTTCGACACGCAGCTGAAGGTGTTCCAGGACCTCACGCAGGCGCAGGCCGTCCTCGACAATCCGGCCACGGCGGCCGACGAGATCGACCGCGTGCTCACCGAGATCCTGTCCCACCAGCGTCCGGGCTACCTCGAGATCCCGCGCGACATGGTCGAGGTGCCGATCGATCCGCCTCGGCACGGCGTCCGCCCGCACCTGCCGCCCGTCGACGAGGCCCGGCTGGCCGCGGCCGTCGACGACATCATGGAGCACCTGCGCGGCAGCGAGAGCCCCGTCGTGCAGGTCGGCGCCATGGTCTGGCGCCGGGGGCTGGCTCGGGACCTCTTCGAGGCTGCGGAGCACGCGGGGATCCTCGTCGCGACCAGTTCACTGGCGAAGGGGCTCTTCCCGGAGCGCCATCCCCTCGCGCTCGGCGTCTACATGGGAGCGGTCTCCCCGCAGGAGGTGGTCGATCGCATCGAGGGGGCCAGCCTGATCCTCAGCCTCGGCGTGCTCAACACCGACCTCACGATGGGCGCGTTCACGGCTCGGCGCGAGGAGGAGCGTCTTGTCGAGGCTTCCGACACCGAGTTCACCATCGGCCTGCGCACCTATCGCCACGTCCCGCTGTGGGCGCTCCTGCCGGCGGTCGCCGCCGCGGCCGAGGCCGAGGGCCTGAGGCCGTATCACGAGGAGTCGCCCTACGAGCCTACGTTCGAGCCCGAGCCGGGCGCGACCCTGACGGTCGCGCGCGTCATCGCCGCTCTGGACGCCCACCTCGATGAGCGCCATGGCCTCATCGTCGACCCTGGCGAGTCGCTCTTCGCGTCGGTGGACCTCTCCGCACCCAACTGGTGTCTCGCGAGCGCCTACTACGCCACGATGGGCTACGCCGTCCCCGCGGCGCTGGGGGCGGGTCTCGCCGACCCGCACCTGCGCCCCGTCGTGCTCGTCGGCGACGGGGCCTTCGCCATGACGGGCCTGGAGATCGCGGCCGCGGCGTTCCACGGCGTGAAGCCGGTCGTCGTCGTCCTCGACAACGGCGGCTACGGCACGCAGCGCCCCATGCTCGACGGGCCCTTCAACGACATCCCGGCGCTGGCGCCGGAGAACCTCCCTGCGGTCATCGGCACCGGGCGGGGCTGGCTCGCGCACACCGAGGACGAGCTCGACATCGCGCTGCGCGTGGCGATGGCGAGCGACGACGTGGCCATCGTCCGTGCGGTGGTGCCGCAGGGGGATCGCAGCCCGGCGTTGAAGCGTCTCACCGACGCCCTGGGCCGCAAGGTCTGACGGGCCCTCGGCTTTCCGCCAGGGCGCCCTAGCGCGAGGGTTCCAGGTCGGCCACGGCCACGGCAGGCTCGACGAGGCTCCCCAGGTAGAGACGCCCGTCGTGCTCGCGGACGCCGGTGACGTAGTGATACGCCGTCCCCGGACCCTGCAGGTTGCGCACGACGGTGCCCTCCCCGTCGATGCCGATCACCCAGGCGATCCGCGTCACGTCGGGCTGCACGCGGTCCGGCATCGCCCAGACCGCCTTGCGCAGGGCGCCATGCCGCGGCAGCAGCCGATCGAGCAGCTTGTTGCGCTCCGTGGGCATCGCAATCCAGAAGACCCCGTCACTGCCGCGGCTCATGTTGTCGGGCATCCCCGGGAGGTTCTCGATGATGAGCGAACGCCGACCCGCGGAGGGCCCGGTGAGATCGAGGCGGGTGACGCAATAGGCACCCGTCTCGGCTACCAGCACGTAGGACTCGTCGTCCGCCAGCGCGACTCCGTTGGCGAACGAAAGGCCGGTGAGCAGGACCTCCACCGACCCGTCGGGGTTGCGCCGCAGCAAGCGGCCGGTGGAACTGTGCTCGATGATGTCGCCCTTGAACTCGTCGAGGCTGAAGCGCTGCGACGACTCGGAGAAGTAGATCGAGCCGTCCCGGGCCACGGAGCAGTTGTTGGTGAGCTTGAGCTGCTTGCCCCCCGCCTCACTCGCGAGCACCGTGATGTCGCCCGTGTCCGGATCCACGCGCAGCAGGCCGCGGTGCGCGTCGCAGACCACGAGGGAGCCATCGGGATGGACCTCGATGCCCAGGGGGCGTCCGCCGGTCTGCGCGATGCGCTCGACGTGGCGACCGTCCGGACTCAGCCGCAGCAGGTAGCCCTCGCGGGTGCCCGTGTAGATGCGGCCGTCGGCGTCGACGGCGACATCCTCGGCGCCGCTGCCCGGGATCGGCAGGAGCTCGAGGGAGGCCAGCAGGTGGTTCGGT
>JBJTJS010000316.1:0-2996 GCA_046096085.1 bacterium | reverse complement strand
TCGTCGATGAAGACCACGTCGTGCGGGGGCAGGCCCAGCAGGTCGCAGGCGATCTCGTAGTGCCGCGGGTCGGGCTTGCGGATCCCCAGGTCGGAGGAGTCGACGAGCTCGGGGAAGTCCGGGAACCATGACTGGGTCTCGACCCACTCGCGGCCCTGGAAGTCCATGAGCTCGTTCGTGAGGATGCCCAGGCGAACACCGGCCGCTTTGCAGCGCTCGACCAGCGCGAGGGCCTCGGGGCGCACCGGCTCGACCCCCGGCTGGTGGAACATCGCCCGCATGAGGTGAGGGTGCCCGTCGAGGGGGGCGCCGTTGGCCACCGCGGTCTCGGCGAACGCGAGCCAGTACTCGCGTTCGGATATCTCGCCGGCCCGG
Source organism: bacterium (assembly GCA_046096085.1). GTDB lineage: Bacteria > Actinomycetota > Actinomycetes > S36-B12 > S36-B12 > Mxb001. Next base: position 2,621 of record JBJTJS010000316.1, on the reverse strand, counting down.
TAGCGCTCCCAGGTGGGGTCCGGGGCGGTCCACTCGAGGGGCCCGCGCCCCACGACCGTGCCCTGGGGCAGCACGCGCAGGCGCTCGTAGTCGTCGGCGATCTCCCAGGCCGACTTGAAGAGCACCACGCCGACGTCGAGGAGGAGGCCCTGGGCGGGAGGCGTTCCAGAAGGAGGCATTCCGGCATTCTGCCGCAGCCGAGTGCGTGGTTCGACCGCCGTTGTCGGTCGGGTAGTGCAGGATGAGGGCACGCTCTCAGGGGGAGAGCGCCGCGTGCGGGGGGACCGCGCGCCATGGGATCGGGGGATCCATGGCTACACGCCAGCGCAGTGCCAGCAGTGCCCGGAATGCCGGCAGTGCCCGGAATGCCAGCAGCGGCCGGCGCCAGGCCGCGCCCGAGATCGGGTTCGTCGACGGCAGGCCCCGGGTCCTCGTCATCGACGAGAGCCCGCCGACCCCTCACGTCGCTCTCGTCATGGAGGCGCTCGCCTCCGCGGGCGTGGACTTCGAGACGGTCGTCCCCTCCCGGGGCGGTGACCGCTCCATCCCGGACCAGGCCCTGCGCTACGACGTGGTCGTCGCATCGCCGCACAGCGGCGCGCTGGGCATGAGGCCCCCGTCGCCGCCGAACGGCAACCTGCCCGACGTCGAGTCCGGGAGGCTGCGCATCGACGGGCAGCGGCGCACGGTCGAGGTGGATGGCGCCGTGGTGCCGATGTCGGCGCGCGAGTACACCCTGCTGCACTACCTCGCGAGCCGCCCGAACGTCGTGTTCACGCGCGAGGCCCTGCTCCTCGCGGTCTGGGGCTCCTGGCGCACCGAGGGGTCGGTGACCGAATACGTCCGCCGCGTGCGGATGCTGCTTGAGCCCCACGGCATCGGCCGGTGCATCGTCACCCGCAAGGGCTTCGGCTACGCCTTCGACCCGGACCTGGTGAACTGACGGACCTGGTGAACTGACCGTCCCCATGCCCGACGGCTACCTCCGGGCCGCCGCGACGCCGACCGCCGCGATGGCCGCGACCGCAGCGGCGGCCAGGGCTCCGGCGACCGTGCGCTGACGGCGAACCGTCGGCTCGATGTCGGCGTACGGCGTGGTGCTGAACGACACCATCTCGTACCTCGTCTTGTATCGGTCGCCGAGCGCACGGTGAAGGATCTGCTCGGTCTGGTGGACCGCGCGGTAGCCGGGGGAGTTCACCGAGTCGCGCATCTCGATGAAGTTGTGCAGCGCGAGGTCGGCGATGGCATCGCCCTGCGGCTTGCGGATCTCGGCGTAGCGCGCGAGCGCCGGCTCCCAGTTGCCGGCGTGGAGGTCGAGCTGGTTCATCAGCTCGATGCAGTCCTCGAATCCGGCGTTCGCCCCCTGGCCGTAGAACGGGCAGATGGCGTGCGCGGCATCGCCGATGAGCGCCACCCTCCCGAAGTTCCAGGGCGAGCAGCGTACGGTGAGGAGCGACCCGACCGGGTTCAGGTGGTAGTCCTCCTCGAGGTCCGGCATCAACTCGGACGCGTCCGGGTAGTTGTCATCGAAGTAGCGCCGGGCCTTCTCCGGAGTGTCTATGTCCTCAAAGGACCCGGGGCCCCGCCGCGGCCAGAAGAGGGTGGCCGTGAAGGTCTTGTCGAGGTTCGGCAGCGCGATCATCATCGAGGCCCCTCGCGGCCAGATGTGCAGCGCGCCCGGGTCCAGGGCGAAGTCGCCATCGACCGCAGGGATGTCGAGCTCCTTGTAACTGTGGCTGAGGTAGTCCTGGGAGAAGTCGAAGCCGTCGTGGGCCTGCAGGGCCCGCCTGACGACGCTGAAGGCGCCGTCCGCGCCGATGATGGCGCTCGCCGACTCGTCGACCGATCCGTCCGGCCCGGAGAAGGTCATCGCGCAGGCCGGGGCGTCGAGGGACGTCAGGCGGTGCTCGAAGCGCAGGGTGACGTTGGGGAGCGCCTCGGCCGCATGGAGGAGCACGGCGTTCAGCTCGCCCCTGCTGATGGAGTTGATGCCGAGTTCGCCGTCGGAGCTGTAGGACTGGAACTCCTCGCCGCCCTGTGCGTCGTGGATCATCCGGCCCTTCATGAGGAGCGCCCGCTCGAGTACGGCGTCCTCGAGGCCCACCGCACGCAGGGCGGTGAGCCCGCGCGTGGAGATGGCCAGGTTGATGCTGCGCCCCCGCTCGGCCCCGACCTGTCGCGGGTCGGGGCGGCGCTCGTAGACGACGACGTCGTAGCCGCGGCGGCCGAGCATGGCGGCGAGCAGGGCGCCGGTGAGCCCGGCTCCGACGATGGCGACGCGTTCGGTCATGGGGCGGCCTCCTGGGCGTGCTTCCGGTCTGCGGCGATGCCGAGGAATGCCTGCGCGTTGCCGCCGAGGATGAGGGCGCGATCGGCGTCGGAGAGGAACGTCGCGTCGCGGACGACGCGCCCCGCCGGTCGCTCCCCGATGGGGTAGGGGTAGTCCGACCCCATGATGACGCGGTCGGCGCCCATCGTGTCGACGAGGAGGCGCAGGGCGCGCTCGTCCAGCACGACGGAGTCGACGGAGAAGCGGTCCAGGTACTCCGAGGGGGGCCGCTCGGAGGTGCCGATGATGTCGTGTCGCATGTGCCAGGCGTTCTCGAATCTGCCCAGCC
>JBJTJS010000315.1:0-2215 GCA_046096085.1 bacterium | reverse complement strand
GTTGCGCGCTACGTCGACGTCAACCCGAACGGCAGCCGTCGCGACATCGCCGGCATCTCCAATTCGGCCGGCAACGTCGTCGGGCTCATGCCGCACCCGGAGCACGCGGTCGAAGCGCTCACCGGGCCGACGACCGACGGCCTGGGCTTCTTCACGTCCGTGCTGTCGGCTCTCGTCGCGGGCCGCTCCTAGGCCGTCATGGGTACGCCGGCACCGGAACCGCCCGCTCCGGATGCAACAGCGACCGAGCCCGACACGACTGCGCCCGACCACCCGGGGCGAACCCGCGGGAGCGGGCCCACCCAGGGCGCGCTCGCCATCACCGCGGCGGTGCTCCTCGGACTGGCTGCCGTGCTCACCGCCTGGTCGGCCTACCGCGAGTCCCTCACCACCGACCTGGTGCTGCGCAACTACCAGGAGATGCAGGCGCTCATCGCGCTGGCCAACGACAAGTACGGCCTGCGCGACCAGCAGGAGTCGCTCGAGGTCGAGGTGTTCCTGTCCTGGTCCGTGGCACAGGCAGCGGGCAACGAACCGGCGATGGTGGCCCTCGAGCGCGTGATGTCCGACGAGCTGATCGCCGCCATGGACTGGTGGGTGGAGCAGCCGGACGAGACGCGACCGCCCACCCCCTTCACCGAGATCAACCCGGCGTACGCCGACCTGCCGAGCGCGGCGCTCATCGCGGACGGCGACGCCTACATGGCCGAGGCGGAGACCGCGCGCCTGGCCGCGGAGGAGGCCGACGCGGTGAGCGACCGATTCGACCTGGCTCAGGTGTTCTTCGCCGTCGTGCTCTTCGTGGCCGGCCTCACCACGATCGTGCAGCGACGTTCCATCCAGGTCGGCTTCCTCGCTCTCAGCGTCGCGGGCCTGCTCGGCGGCGTGGCGATCCTCGTAACGTCGGCGGGCTGGTACCAGGTGGGATGACGCGACGCGGCAGCGTCCGCTACCACAGCTCCCCCGCGACAGCGGCGTACCCGAAGATGCCGACGAGCATCACGGCGCCGAGGATCCAGCCGATGCGTCGCGGGCCGAGACGCTGCAGGGTGCCGAGGAGGCGGCCCCGCGCGGGATGAGACTCGTCGTCATCCGGAACGCCGGGCGGCGGCAGGCGCGTGCTCATCGGCGCCCATGATGCCACCGTGACAGGATGAGGCCGTGACCCTCGACACCGTCGAACGCGCCGAGAGCACCCCCGACACCGAGCAGCCCTACGCCGACCTCGGCCTCAAGCCCGACGAGTACGCGCGGATCCGCGAGATCCTCGGGCGGCGCCCCACGTCGAGCGAGCTCGCCATGTACTCCGTGATGTGGAGCGAGCACTGCTCCTACAAGTCCTCGAAGGTGCACCTGCGCCAGTTCGGCGACAAGCAGCCCGAGGGTGGCTGGCCCCAGCTCATGGTCGGCATCGGGGAGAACGCCGGCGTCGTCGACGTCGGCGACGGCTGGGCCGTGACGTTCAAGGTGGAGTCGCACAATCACCCGTCGTACGTCGAGCCCTACCAGGGAGCGGCCACCGGGATCGGCGGCATCGTGCGCGACATCCTCTCCATGGGCGCGCGGCCGCTCGCCGTGATGGACCCCCTGCGCTTCGGCCCCGCGGACGCCCCGGACACCCGGCGCGTGCTCCCCGGGGTGGTCGCCGGCATCGGCGGCTACGGCAACTGCCTGGGCCTGCCCAATATCGGCGGCGAGGTCGTCTTCGATGCCACGTACGCCGGCAACCCGCTGGTCAACGCCCTGTGCGTCGGCGCGATGCGGCACGAGGACATCCACCTGGCGTCGGCGAAGGGCGTGGGCAACCTCGTCGTGCTCTACGGCGCCCGTACCGGCGGCGACGGCATCGGAGGGGTGTCGGTGCTCGCGAGCGAGACGTTCGACGCCGACGGCCCGGCGAAGCGACCGAGCGTGCAGGTGGGCGACCCCTTCATGGAGAAGCTCCTCATCGAGTGCACGCTCGACGTCCTGCGCGCGGGCCTGGTCGAGGGCATCCAGGACCTCGGCGGTGCCGGTATCTCGTGCGCGACCAGCGAGCTCGCCTCCAACGGCGATGGCGGCATGCACGTGCATCTCGACCGCGTCATCCTGCGCGACCCCACGCTCTCGCCCGAGGAGATCCTCATGAGCGAGTCCCAGGAGCGCATGTGCGCGATCGTCCGGCCCGACAACCTCTCAGCGTTCGAGGCCCTATGCCGCAAGTGGGACGTCGAGG
>JBJTJS010000314.1:0-14151 GCA_046096085.1 bacterium | reverse complement strand
GAAGCGGTCGAAGACGTGCTCGAGGTCGTCGGCGGAGATGCCCACGCCGTGGTCGCGCACGAGGTCGGCGACCGCGTCATCGTCGGCGGCGACCGTGACCTCGACCGGGCCGCCCTCGCCGTGCTCGATGGCGTTGTCGAGCAGGTTGCGCAGGATGCGGTCGACCCGGCGCGGATCGCACTCCGCGGTGCAGGTGTCGCCGTGCACCTCCAGGGACACCGCAGATCCCCGGCGCTCAGCGAGCGGGCGCACCGCGTCGATCGCGCGTGCCGTCGCGGACGCGACGTCGACGGTGTCGAGGTCGAGCACCGCGGCACCCGCGTCGTGACGGGAGATCTCCAGGAGGTCCGACAGCAGCATCTCGAAGCGATCGAGCTGCGTCTGGAGGAGTTCCGCCGACCGCGCGGTGGGGGCGTCGTACTGGTCCCGATCCTCGAAGAGGACGTCGGCGGCCATGCGAATGGTGGTGAGCGGGGTGCGCAGCTCGTGGGAGACGTCGGAGACGAACCGCTGCTGGACGGCGGAGAGGTCCTCGAGGCGCTTGATCTGGTCCTCCAGGCTCGCCGCCATGTCGTTGAAGGCGGTCGCGAGGCGGGCGAGGTCGTCCTCGCCGCGCACCTCCATCCGCTCCTCGAGGTGCCCCTCGGAGAACTGCTCGGCGACCTGGGCCGCGGACCGCACCGGTGTCACGACCTGGCGGGTGACGACGACCGCGATCGCCCCGAGGAGGAGGACCAGCAGCGCGCCGACCACGGCCACGGCACTGCGGACGAGGTCGAGCGTGCCCTGCTGGTCGGTGAGCGGGAAGAGGTCGTACAGCTCGTACGGGCCGGCCCCGGGGATGGTCAGCGGGGCCCCGACGGCGATGCCCGGAGCGGTGCGCCCGTCGAGGTAGCGGATCTCGGTGAAGGTCCAGGACTGGCGGTTGGAGCCGGCCACCGCGGAGCGCAGGTCCGGAGGGACGCTGGCCACGCCGACCAGGTTGGTGCCGCGCTCCGGGGCGCTGGCGCCGTCGGACTCCCCGGCGAGCAGGAGGACCTCGTACTGGGGCGGGGATCCGGCGCGGCTGGCGAGCGAGGCCACGATCGTGTCCACGATGCTCGCCGGGGAGGTGGTGGCGCCGCCGGTGTCGGCGGCCGTGGACAGCCTCTGTGCGTCCGCCAGCCCGACGGTGGCCTCCGCGAGCGCCGTCCGCTCGGCCGATTCGAGGAGGCCGCCGGAGATGCGGGACAGCATGAGGAGCCCCAGGGCTCCCACGACGAGCAGCGAGAGGACGAGGGTGGTGACGGTGACCCGGAGGAGCAGGGACTGGCGCCACGCGGACAGGGCCCGGGAGCCGGCGCGCTTCCTCGGCGGCACCGGGCCTTCGGTCACGGCGGGCCGGCCTTGTACCCGACGCCGCGGACGGTGAGGACGATCTCGGGACGCTCGGGGTCGTGCTCGATCTTGGCGCGCAGCCGCTGCACGTGGACGTTGACCAGTCGCGTGTCGGCGGCGTGGCGGTAGCCCCACACCTCCTGGAGGAGCACCTCTCGCGTGAAGACCTGCCACGGCTTGCGCGCCAGGCACACGAGGAGGTCGAACTCCAGGGGCGTGAGGGGGATGACGGCGTCCCCTCGCTTGACCGAGTGCCCGGCGACGTCGATGGTGAGGTCGCCGATCTGCAGGGTGCCGAAGCCGGGGTCCTCCGAGCGGCGGATCCGCGCCCGCAGCCGCGCCACGAGCTCCTTCGGCTTGAACGGCTTGACGATGTAGTCGTCCGCACCGGACTCCAGGCCGAGGACGACGTCGACGGTGTCGTTCTTCGCGGTGAGCATGACGATGGGGGTCCCGGACTCTGCCCGAATGGCCCGGCAGACGTCGACGCCGTCCATCCCGGGCAGCATGAGGTCGAGCAGCACGACGTCGGGCCGGGTGTCGCGGAAGGCCTGGAGGGCCGCGCCCCCGTCAGCGCAGAACGTGGGCTCGAAGCCCTCCCCGCGCAGGACGATCCCCAGCATCTCCGCGAGCGCGACGTCGTCGTCGACGACCAGCACCTTGCCCTTCACGGGACCATGGTGTCACCCCAGGAGCAGGAATGCCGCCCCTGGCAGGTTGTTGACGGTGTGCGCCACGATCGGGGCGCCCACCCCGCGCGTCTGCCACCTCAGGACGCCGAGCACCGCGCCGCTCGCCAGGAGGATGGGGATCCGGGTGGGCTCGAAGTGGAAGAGGCTGAAGGCGACCGTGGTGAGGACGATGACCCATCCCGTGGACAGGCCGCGCTTCCGCAGGGCGTTGTAGCCCAGGCCACGGAAGGCCAGCTCCTCCACCACGGGGGCGCCGATGCCCACGCAGACGGCGAAGACGATGACGGCCGCGAGCGGTCCCTCGGCCTTCAGCTCCTCGCCCACCTCGGCGGCGGCCGAGGTGAGCTCGGGGAAGAGCGCCTGCAGGCCGAGGGCCATGAGGCCGCCCAGGACCAGCGCGGCCACGCCGCCGACCAGTCCCCAGCCGACGTCCCGCCACGTGAAGCGGATGCCGAGGTCGATGACGGGCCCGTTGCCCTGCAGCCATGTCGTGAGGAGCGGCCACCCTCCCAGCGCGAGCCATGGGAGCAGGACGCTGAGGAGGAGTGTCCAGGCGAGGGGCCATTCCGCGAGTTCCCCCAGCAGTACCGCGGGCACCGAGAGCACGAGGAAGCCGAGCAGCGCGATGAGGAAGTCGGGGATGCCCCAGCGCGGCGCGCGCAGTGCGCGGCCTCGCGCGAGGGCCAGGTCGACCGTGTCCGGGCAGCCCGGGTAGTCGGCGGGCGCCCGGCGCAATGCCGGCGCCGGGGCGCCCACCGACGACATGTCGAACTCCTAGTAGCGGTAGTGGTCCGGCTTGTAGGGGCCGGCGACGTCGACCCCCATGTACTCGGCCTGCTGCTTGGTGAGCTCGGTGAGATGGACGCCGAGGGCGTCGAGATGGAGACGGGCCACCTTCTCGTCGAGGTGCTTCGGCAGGACGTGGACGCCGAGCGGGTACTCCTCGGGGCGGGTGAAGAGCTCCAGTTGGGCGAGCACCTGGTTGGTGAACGAGTTCGACATCACGAACGACGGGTGCCCGGTCGCATTGCCGAGGTTGAGCAGCCTTCCCTCGGACAGCACGATGATCGAGTGGCCGTCGGGGAAGGTCCACTCGTCGACCTGCGGCTTGATGGTGCGGCGGACGATCCCGGGGATCGCCGCGAGGCCGCCCATGTCGATCTCGTTGTCGAAGTGGCCGATGTTGCCCACGATGGCCTGGTGCTTCATGCGCGACATCTGGTCGGCCGTGATGACGTCCTTGCAGCCGGTCGCCGTGATGAAGATGTCAGCGGTCTCGAGGACGTCGTCCATGGTGGCGACCTGGTAGCCGTCCATGGCCGCCTGGAGCGCGCAGATGGGATCGATCTCGGTGACGATGACCCTTGCGCCCTGGCCGCGCAGCGAGTCGGCGCTGCCCTTGCCGACGTCACCGTAGCCGGCGACGACCGCGACCTTGCCGCCGATGAGGGTGTCTGTCGCACGGTTGATGCCGTCGACGAGCGAGTGGCGGCAGCCGTACTTGTTGTCGAACTTCGACTTGGTCACGGAGTCGTTGACGTTGATCGCGGGGAACAGCAGCCGCTCCTCGTTGGCCATCTCGTAGAGGCGATGGACGCCCGTCGTGGTCTCCTCGGTCACGCCGCGGATGCCGGCGGAGATGCGGGTCCAGCGCTGCGGGTCCTCGGCCAGCGAGCGGCGCAGCACCTCGAGGATCACGGCGTACTCCTCGGAGTCCGAGGGGTCGGTGCTCGGCACGACGCCGGCCGCCTCGAACTCCCTGCCCTTGTGCACGAGCAGCGTGGCGTCGCCGCCGTCGTCGAGGATCATGTTGGGGCCGGCGCCGTCCGGCCACATGAGCACCTGCTCGGTGCACCACCAGTACTCCTCCAGCGTCTCGCCCTTCCAGGCGTAGACGGGGACGCCGCGCGGATCCTCGGGGGTGCCCTGGGGGCCCACCACGACGGCGGCGGCCGCATGGTCCTGCGTGGAGAAGATGTTGCACGAGGCCCAGCGCACCTCGGCGCCGAGCGCGACCAGGGTCTCGATGAGGACCGCGGTCTGGATCGTCATGTGCAGGGACCCGGTGATGCGCGCGCCGCGGAGGGGCTGGGTCGGGCCGTACTCGGCGCGCATCGCCATGAGGCCGGGCATCTCGTGCTCGGCGAGGCGGATCTCGTCGCGGCCGAACTCGGCGAGGGAGAGGTCGGCAACCTTGAAGTCGGGGCTGGGCATGGGGGTACCTCGGGGATTCACGGTGTCGGTCCGGCGAACGGCACGAGGCTTCGATGGTTCCCGGCAGGTGACCCCAGAATACCGGGCACGGGGCCCTGCGCATCCACAGGCGGGCAGCCGGGCCTAGCGCTCGTGCCGCGCGAGATGCGCTGATGTCCCATGCGTCACCCCCGGCTCGCGGGCCTCTTCTCAGACCTGCTGGACCTCGTCCATCCGCAGGCGTGCGCGGGCTGCGGCGCGCCGTCGTGCGCCGTGTGCCCGGGGTGCGCCGCCCGCCTCGCGGGATCCCCGTTCGCCCACCGGCCGGAACCCTGCCCGCCCGGCTGCCCGCCCGTCTTCGCCGCGGCCTCGTACGAGGGCATCGCGCGGCAGGTGATCCTCGGCTGGAAGGAGCGCGGGCGCCGCGGCGCTGCGCGATCCCTCGGCTCCGCGCTGGCCGCCGCGATCGCCGCCGGGGCCCGCGCGCACGGAGCGGGGGTCCCGCTCATCGTGGTGCCCGTTCCCGCGTCACGGCGCGCGCTGCGGCAGCGCGGCGAGGACGTGCTCATGAGGGTGGCGCGAAACGCGGCCGGGGAACTGCGCGCGGCGGGGTGCGCGGCGCTGGTCCGCCCCGCCCTGTCGCTCGAGCGGACCCCTCGCGATCAGTCCGGGCTCGACGCGCGCGCCCGCCGGGCCAACCTCCGGGGCGCCATGCGAGCGCGAAGCCTGGCCGGCGCGGCCCCACCGGGCGAGATCGTCCTCGTGGACGACGTCGTCACGACGGGGGTGACCCTGGCCGAGGCCGTTCGCGCGCTGGAGGCCGCGGGGCGCGCGCCGCTCTTCGCGGCGACGATCGCCGCCACGCCCCGCCGGCGTGCGCCGCGGTGACGCCGCCGCCGACGCAGGGGCTACCGTGACGAGGGTGGACGCGGAGGTTCGGGTCGCCATCGCCGATGCGTCGCCGCTCTTCCGGGCGGGAGCGCGCTCGGTGCTCGACGCGACACCGGGCTTCGCCGTGGTCGCCGAGCCCGTCGATGCAGCCGGCGTCCTGCGGGTCCCCGGGCCCTTCGTGTGCCTGTGGGATGCGGCCCTCGATGACGCCGGCCTCGACGGGGTCCGACGCATCCGGGCGACCCGCGATGACATCGCCGTCGTCGTCGTCGTGCGCGAGCGCGCCCCCCTGGACATCTCGGTGGCCCTGGGCGCCGGCGTCCTCGGGATCATCGACCGAGACGTCGGGGAAGGGGTCCTCCTCAGGGTCCTGAGATCGGCGGCCGAGGGGAGGTCGGACCTCGCCGCCGGGGAGCGGGGCGCGCTGTGGGAGCAGGCGGCGACGGCGGCGCGGGGCACGGTGCCGGCCCTCACCCGTCGCGAGCGGCAGGTGCTCGCGCTCATGGGGCGCGGACTCGGCAACCGCGCGATCGCCGAGGAGCTCTTCATCAGCGAGAACACGGTGAAGAACCACGTCCGCAGCGTCCACGAGAAGCTGCAGGTCCACTCGCGGACCGAGGCCGTCGTCCGCGCGGCCCAGGAGGGAATCGTCGAGATCGGCCCGAGAGGGGCCGTCTAGGATGCTGCGGTGGGCATCCTCGACAAGATCCTCCGTGCCGGCGAGGGCAAGATCCTCCGTTCCCTGGAGGGCATCGCCAAGCAGGTGAATGCCATCGAGGAGGACTTCGTCGCCATGAGCGACGAGGAACTCCGGGGGCTCACCGACGAGTACCGCAAGCGCCTGGCCGAGGGGGAGACGCTCGACGACCTGCTCCCCGAGGCCTTCGCGACGGTGCGCGAGGCGGCTCGGCGCACGCTGGGGCAGCGGCACTACGACGTGCAGCTCATGGGCGGTGCGGCGCTGCACCTGGGCAACATCGCCGAGATGCGCACGGGCGAGGGCAAGACGCTCGTCGCGACCCTCCCGTCCTACCTCAATGCCCTGTCGGGCAACGGCGTGCATGTCGTGACGGTCAACGACTACCTCGCGGAGCGCGACTCGGAGTGGATGGGGCGCATCCACCGCTTCCTCGGCCTCGACGTGGGGGTGATCCTCGCGCACATGACACCCGCGGAGCGCCGCGTCGCCTACGCCGCGGATATCACGTACGGCACCAACAACGAGTTCGGCTTCGACTACCTGCGTGACAACATGGCGTGGTCGAAGGACGAGATGGTGCAGCGCGGCCACAACTTCGCGGTCGTCGACGAGGTGGACTCCATCCTCATCGACGAGGCCCGCACCCCCCTCATCATCAGCGGACCCGCCGACCAGCCGACCAAGTGGTACGCCGAGTTCGCCCGCATCGCCCGCACGCTCAAGCGCGACGAGGACTACGAGGTCGACGAGAAGAAGAAGACCGTGGGCGTCCTCGAGGTCGCGATCGACAAGGTCGAGGACCAGCTGGGCATCGACAACCTCTACGACACGGTCAACACCCCCCTCGTGGGCTTCCTCAACAACGCCATCCGGGCGAAGGAGCTCTTCAAGCGCGACCGTGACTACGTCATCCTCGACGGCGAGATCCTCATCGTCGACGAGCACACCGGGCGCCTGCTCAAGGGCCGCCGCTACAACGAGGGCCTTCACCAGGCGATCGAGGCCAAGGAGGGGGTGGAGATCAAGGCCGAGAACCAGACTCTCGCCACGATCACGCTCCAGAACTACTTCCGCCTCTACGACAAGCTCTCCGGGATGACCGGCACCGCCATGACCGAGGCGAACGAGTTCTACCAGATCTACAAGCTCGGGGTCGTCCCCATCCCGACGAACCGGCCGATGATCCGCGAGGATGTCCCCGACCTCGTGTACCGAACGGTCGACGCCAAGTACGCCGCGGTGGTCGACGACATCGAGGAGCGCCACGAGGCGGGCCAGCCGGTCCTCGTCGGCACGACGAGCGTGGAGAAGAGCGAGCTCGTCTCGCACGAGCTGAAGAAGCGCGGCATCCGCCACGAGGTGCTGAACGCCAAGAACAACGAGCGCGAGGCCGCCATCGTGGCCGAGGCCGGGCGCAAGGGGGCGGTCGTCGTCGCGACCAACATGGCCGGCCGCGGCACCGACATCATGCTCGGCGGCAACCCGGAGTTCCGGGCCGCGCAGGAACTCGAGCGCCGCGGCCTCGACCCGGTCGAGGACCCGGAGGGCTACGAGAAGGCCTGGCCGGAGGCGCTCGAGGCGGCGAAGGCCTCCGTCGAGGACGAGCACGACGAGGTGGTCGCCCTGGGCGGCCTCTACGTGCTCGGCACTGAGCGCCACGAGTCCCGCCGCATCGACAACCAGCTGCGCGGTCGCTCCGGCCGCCAGGGCGACCCCGGGGAGACGCGGTTCTACCTCTCCCTCGAGGACGACCTCATGCGGCTGTTCAAGGCCGAGATGGTCGACGCCTTCCTGCGGCGCTTCAACGTGCCGGACGACGTCCCGATCGAGGCCAAGATGGTCACCAACGCCATCCGGTCCGCCCAGACCTCCGTCGAGGCGCAGAACTTCGAGATCCGCAAGGACGTCCTCAAGTACGACGACGTGCTGAACCGGCAGCGGCTCGTCATCTACGACGAGCGCCGTCGCGTCCTCGACGGCGAGGACATCCACGAGCAGGTCCGCTCCTTCTTCGACGACGTGATCGGGGGCTACGCGCGGTCGGCGACGGCCGAGGGATACCCCGAGGACTGGGACCTCGAGCAGCTGTGGACCGCCTTGAAGCAGCTCTACCCCGTGGGGATCACCGTCGAGGAGGTGGAGGAGCAGTCGGGCTCGGGCCGCGGCGGCCTGTCCACCGAGTACCTCGTCGAGGAGCTCACCAACGACATCCACCTCGCCTACGATCGGCGCGAGGCGGAACTGGGCGAGGAGGTGGCCCGCGAGCTCGAGCGCCGGGTCATCCTCAGCGTGCTCGACCGGAAGTGGCGCGAGCACCTCTACGAGATGGACTACCTGCGCGACGGCATCGGGCTGCGCGCCATGGCCCAGCGCGATCCGCTCATCGAGTATCAGCGGGAGGGCTACGAGCTCTTCAACGCCATGATGGACGCCATCAAGGAGGAGACCGTCGGCTTCCTCTTCAACGTGGAGGTCCAGGTCGCCCCGCAGCCGGCCGCCGAGGCGGCCGAGGCCGTCGAGGGGCTCGAGGATGCCACCGCCAGCGAGGCGGTGGCCGCGATCGCGGCGGCCGCCCGGGGGCAGGCGGCCGCGGCGGCCGCGGCAGGCGCGCCGCCGCGCGTCGCGCCGGCGCCCGCGCCGGCGGTCACGGCCAAGGGCCTCGGCCCCTCCCGGCCGCGCCTCCTGGAGTACTCCGCTCCCACGGCGGAGGGCGGGGTGGCGCACGAGTCGCTCCAGGCGGACGGCGAGGAGCCGATCGACCTCGATCCGAACGCGAGTCGCGCGGAGCGCCGTCGCGCGGCGCGCGCGCAGCGCAAACGCAAGTGACGGACCCGGTGGGCGCCGAGCCGCCGGACGGGGCGCTCCCGGCCATCGACTGGCGGGAGGCCCCGGACCGGCCGGTCTTCGTGGGCGGCACCGGGCGCAGTGGCACGACGATCGCCGGCCGGCTGCTGGGACACCATCGCGATCTCCGGGCGACGAACCCGCGCGAGCTGCGGTTCATCGCGTCGACCGGCGGAGTCGCCGACGCCTACGCGACCGCGGTGGGGAGCGCGCCCGTGGCGCAGGGCGTGCGCCCGGAGGACGTCGTCGAGAGCCTGTGGGCGTACTGGTACGAGCGGGTGAAGCCGTCGGGCGCCCGAGGCGGCCTCTACCGCCGGCTCGACCGCGATCGTATGGCCGAGGTGTGCCGCCGGTATGTCGAGGAGTTCGGCACGGATCCCTACGCGGCATCGCGATGCTTCACCGAGACCATCGTCTCCGCCGATGTGCGCCGCGATCCTGAGTCGCGGTGGGTGGACACCACGCCGGCGAACGCCCGGGTGGCCGATCGCATCCTGGCGCTCTTCCCCGAGGGCGTCGTCGTGCACATGATGCGCGACGGTCGCGACGTGGCCGCCTCCTTCGTGTCGAAGCCCTTCGGTCCCAAGGAGGTCTTCGCCGGCCTGGACGCTTGGCGCGACCGGATGATCGAGGCGTGGCGTGCCGAGCAGGCCAGCCCCTCGGGCAGGGTCGTGCGCATCGACCTGCAGGAGCTCGCGGTGACGCACCGTGACGAGACGCTCCAGCGCCTGCTGTCGGCCATCGGCGTCGACGACGATCGCCGGATGCGCCAGTGGTTCGACGCGAAGGTCCTCCCGCAGCAGGCCCACGTGGGCCGGTGGCGCCGGGACTACGACGAGGAGACCGCCCGGCGCATCGACGAGCGCTACGCGGCCATCATCGGCGAGTTGGACGACCTGGGAGTTCCTCGGCCCGCCTGAGGAAGACCCATCCGGCGACCGCGCACGCCGTCGTGGCCAGGCCGAGGAGCAGCGCCCACGACAGGGTGCGGAGCCACACCGCGGCAAGTACTCCGAGAACGGCATACGTCCAGCACGTGGCCCGCGCGGCGCGACGGCGTCCGGGAATCGCCAGCGATGCGGGCCGGGTGAGGGCCAGCACCACGATGAAGGCGAGCGTCAGCACGGCCGCGATCGGGCCGAAGAAGAGCACCGCGGTCTGCACCGTGCTGAGTCCCGCGGCCTCGTCCGACTGCTGTGCGCCCGCCGAGAACACCGCGAGCACCATGCCCACCCCGAGCGCCGCGAGGAGCACGGCGGCCATGCGCAGCAGGGCGACCCCCGCGGCTCGCGCGTTCATGCCCGCGAGGCGGATACGGCCGCGTCGAGTGCGCCGAGCAGGCGATGGCGCTGCTCCTGGCCGCGGCGGGCGAACTCGCGCTGGCGCTCGACGAACTCCGCCCGTCCCTCGGGGGTCTCGATGGGGATGGGGGCGTAACCCAGGGGGGAGAGGTCGTACGGGGCCGCGCGCATGTCCACCTCGCGGATCTCGCGTGCGAGCGCGAAGAGGTCGGCGGTGAGATCGGCTCCGACCACGGGGTAGCACCGATAGGCCCACTTGTAGAGGTCCATCGCGGCGTGGAGGCAGCCGGGCTGCTCGTGGTCGGCCTGGGTGGCACGCGTCGGCTGGACCATGTTGAGGGGGATCGCTTCGGGCGCGTAGAAGCGGAACGCGTCGAAGTGCGTGCAGCGCAGGGGCGAGGACTCCACGACCCGCGCGATCTGGCGGGGCGACAGTCGCAGCGGCCAGGAGGCGTGGCGGACCTGGTCCTGCCCCTGTCGGTAGACCATGGCCCACTCGTGCCGCCCGAAGCAGCCGAGCGCCTCGGGGCGCTCGGCTGTGCGGCGCAGGAGGGTCGCGACGTGGCGCATCGCCGCGTGGTCGATGGCGTCCTCCCGCACGCGCGCGCCGTCCGCGTCGACGGCGTACCCCCGAACGCGCGCCCACTCGGAGACGTCCCCGGTGAGCAATGCGCCGGCTCCGGGGTGCCAGCGGGCGAGTTGAGCGGGGCGGAACGAGTAGTACTCGAAGAGGAAGTCGTCGACGGGATGCCGCTCTCCCCGTCGGCGGCGCTCCAGGCGCGGCGCGATCCAGGGACGCACGCGCCCGGCGTGCTCGCGCTGCCGGCTCCTCCACTCCGACTCCCGCATGACCGACCCCGGGGCCGCCGGCATCAGGTCACCGCCACGAGGCCCATGTCCGCGCATCCGCGCTCGAGGGCGTCGAGGCCGAATGCGTCGACCGGGCCGTGCGCGCCGGGGGTCATGGGGTGCGTCGCCGCCATGGCGGCTCCCCAGGCCAGGAGGTCCGCGGTGAGGTCGTAGGGCGACGGGCCCTCGAGGCGGACCGACGCCAGGGGCCGTCCGACGGCGTCGCTGGCATCGGCCTGCACGAGCGTCCGGGCGCCGGCGCGCGCGGCCGCATCCGGGCCGCTGCCGGTGGTGCGTGCCGCGCGACGGCTGGCTCCGGCGAGGAGGCGGTCGCCCACCCCCGGAACGGCGGCGACCGCGCCGAGCGCCGTCCCGGCGTATGCCGCCGCCGGGGTCCAGCGGCCGGCCCAGCCGAGCCACACCTCGATGTCGGAGAGTGCCGGGTCGAGACGGGGGAGAGCGAGGTGTTCGCTGCCGGCCACGGGCATGCCCTTCCAGGACCTGCCGCGGCCGAGGTCGAACTCCCGCACGCGGCTGCCCGCGGACCGGCGGGGCGCGACGACTCCGCTG
This sequence comes from bacterium, assembly GCA_046096085.1. Classification (GTDB taxonomy): domain Bacteria; phylum Actinomycetota; class Actinomycetes; order S36-B12; family S36-B12; genus Mxb001. The sequence goes on along the minus strand of JBJTJS010000314.1, from coordinate 2,734 downwards.
CGGTAGGCGAAGGACGGCGCGAGGAGCACGCCCAGCGCGCTGGCGCGGGTCCCCGAGCTGATCCCGAATCGCCCCTCGATGAAGTAGCCGATGTCGAGGCGCGTCGCGGGGCGGCCGGCCTCGCGGCAGCGGCGCAGCGCGAGCGCTCCGGCGAGGTTGCCGGGGACGTAGTCGTATCCGAAGGCGGTCACGAGCCGGGCACCGGTCGCCTCGGCTCGGGGGCCGAACTCGTCGAAGACGCGCCGGATGAACGGCGGCTCGCCCGTGGAGTCCAGGTAGCCCGCACCCGCTTCCACCGCGGCCTCGACCGCGGGGAGGCCGAGTTCGAGGAAGGGCCCGACCGTGGTGACCAGGACGTCGTCGGGGGAGCGAAGGAGGGCCCGCACCGACGCCGGGTCGGAGACGTCGGCGACGGCGATCCGCGGCTCGGCGGCGGGGGAGGGCGCCAGGGGCGCCAGTCGGTCGGCGAGCCGCGAGACGGCGTCATGGTCGCGGCCGGCCAGCACGGGGGCCAGCCCCGCGCGGACCATCGCGGACGCCGTCAGGCGACCGGTGTACCCCGTGGCTCCGAGCAGCACGATCCGCATGGCGGTCACGCTAGCGTGCGCTGGTGGATCGCGACCCGCCCGCTTCCCGGTTCGACGCCACCAGGCTGTGGCATCCGTTCGCCGACATGGCCGCAGTGAGCCGGAATGGCGAGCTCGTGCTCGCCTCGGGGCACGGGGCGTACGTCGTGGACGAGTCGGGCCGGCGATACCTCGATGCCGCGGCCGGACTCTGGTACTGCAATGTCGGCCACGGTCGCGAGGAGATCGCCGATGCTGCGGCCGCGCAGATGCGCCGACTGGCGGCGTACTCCGCCTTCGGGGACCTCGCCACACGGCCCGCCCTCGATCTCGCGGGACGCCTCTCCGCGATGGCACCCATGGCCGATGCCCGGGTGTTCCTCACCAGCGGCGGGAGCGACAGCGTGGACACGGCGGTCAAGCTGGTACGCCGATACTGGGCCGAGGTGGGGCAGCCCGGGCGCAGCGCCATCGTGACGCGTCGGCACGCCTACCACGGCATGCACCTCGCGGGCACCAGCCTCGCGGGCATCCCGGCCAACCGCGACGGCCACGGCGACCTCGATGCCGGTGTCATCCGGGTGGAATGGGACGACTCGGGCGCGCTCGAAGACGTGCTCGACGCGCGCGATGACGTCGCCGCCTTCTTCTGCGAGCCGGTGATCGGGGCCGGCGGCGTGTACGCACCCCCACCGGGCTATCTCCGGGAGGTGCGCGAACTGTGCCGCAGGCACGGCGTGCTCTTCGTGGCCGACGAGGTCATCTGCGGCTACGGCCGGGTGGGAGCGATGTTCGCCAGCGAGCGCTGGAGCCTCGATCCCGACATGGTCCTCACTGCGAAGGGGATCACGTCCGGCTACGTGCCGCTCGGTGCCGTGCTCGTCTCCGGACGCGTCGCCGAGCCGTTCTGGGCCGACCGGGGGTCCCCGGTGGTCTGGCGGCACGGCTACACGTACTCCGCCCACGCCACGGCATGCGCCGCCGCCATGGCCAACCTCGACATCGTCGAGCGCGAGGGGCTGGTCTCTCGCGTCAGCGACCTGCAGGACGTCCTGGGCCGCGCCCTGGCACCCCTGGCGGCGTTCGACGCGGTGTCGCAGGTGCGCGCGGGGGTCGGGCTCCTCGGCGCCGTCGACTTCGTCCCCGAGGCTGCCGCCGGGGGCATGCCGGCGCGGGTGATCGCAGCACTGCGCGAACGCGGCGTCCTCACGCGGACCCTGGCCTCGGGTGCGATCCAGGTGTCGCCCTCGTTCGACATCGACGAGGACGAGATCGGCGTGCTCGCCTCGGCGCTGGCCGAGGCGCTGGAGGCCGCGGGGTCCTCGCGGGCACCGGGGCCGGGGGCCGGGCCCGTGCTGCCCCGGAGAGCACCCGACGAGGACGTGGAGGCCTTCGACGACCGGCACTACCTCGAGGACGTGCCGCCGCACCATGGCTAGCCGTCGGGCCGGCAGCGACGACCCGACTGTCAACCCGAGGTCCGGTTAACCGGACAGGGCGGGGCGGGTGCGCCCGTGCTCCTGCGAGGCTCGCGACCTCGGTCGATCGAGGGAGCGGACATGGACCAGGGCACGGTACGCGCGTTCGTGCGGCCCACCGCACAGGACCCGACGGGGGAGTGGCAGCCCGGGGACGCCTGGCTCGCGGGAGGGACATTCCTCTTCTCGACCCCGCTGCCCGACCTGCGCCGTCTCATCGACCTCACGTCCCTCGGGTGGCCGAGCCTCGTCGTCTCCGACGAGGGCCTGAGGATCGCCGCCACCTGCCGGGTCGCGGAGCTCTACGCCTTCGAGCCGCCGGTGGAGTGGACGGCGGGCCCCTTCCTGCGCGAGGCGGTGGACTCCTTCCTCGCAGGCTTCAAGATCTGGAACACCGCCACGGTCGGCGGCAACATCTGCACCTCGCTGCCGGCGTCCCCGATGACGACGATGGCAGCAGCCCTGGACGCGACGCTGGAGATTTGGGGTCCGGGCGGAGCGCGACGCACCATGAGCGTGCCCGACTTCATCCTCGGCAACCACGTCAATGCCCTCCAGCCCGGGGAGCTCCTGCGCTCCGTCGACATCCCGATCGAGTCGCTGAGGCGCCGGTACTCCTACCGGCGGTTCACGCTGGCCAAGCACGGGCGGTCCAGCGGGTTCCTGGTGGGCACGGCGGTCGGGGCGAAG
>JBJTJS010000313.1:0-2517 GCA_046096085.1 bacterium | reverse complement strand
TCGAGACGTGCCTGAGCCCCGCCGACCGCTGAGCCGGGAGGCCTTCGCCGAAGCCGCTGTGACCTTCGTCGACGAGCGCGGATTCGATGCGCTCACCATGCGGGCGCTGGGCCAGGCGATGGGTGTGCACGCCACGGCGGTGTACCGGTACTTCAGCGGCAAGGGCGAACTCGTCGAGGCGGCGCTGGGCGCCATGCTCATGGAGTCCGGGGCGGCCGTGCCCGCGACCGGGACGCCGCGGGACAGGCTGCTGGAGACCATGCGCTCGCTGCGCAATGCCTTCGCTCGACACCCCAACTTCGCGCGGCCCAATCTCCTCCTTCAGGACGAGCAGGCCACGGTCGGGATCGTCGAGGAAGCGCTGGCCCTGCTCTCGCAGATGGGCCTGCAGGACCGCTCGCTCATCGTGGCATACCAGATGCTCGAGACCTTCTCCGTCGGCTCCAACGCCTATGACTTCGCGGGCTACCCCGAGGCCCTTGACGCGCGGCGGCGCGGACGCCGGCACACCGGGAACCCGGTGTGGGACGACGTCACCCGGGATCTCGATCGCATGCGGGTGCTTAACGACGAGGCCTTCGAGGTGGCCGCCGAGGCGCTTCTCGACGCCTGCGAGACCCTCGCCTCCCGCCCCCGGTAGACGTGCCAGACACAGCGCAGCGCCGTCCCCTCAGCGCCTGTCAACGTTGTTGACGACAGTGTTACTGTGGGCCCCCGCGCGACAGAAGGGGCCTGACATGAGCGAGTCGATGTTCCCGCTGCCCACGGACTTCCCGGAGTACAACCCCGACGACATGTCCGGTGTCGGCATCTTCACCAAGCGCCCCGACCTCCAGGGCGACCGCCCGCCGGGGCTCATCGACCTGCGCCGCTACATGTTCCAACTGGGCATGGCAGGTCCGCAGTCCTTCGTGGGAGCGCCGTTCGCCCTGACGCCCGAGGACCTCAGGGCGGCCAACGTGGACGTGGCCATCCTGGGCGCGGGCATCGACTTCTCCTACGGCGTGCGCGGGGCGGCCTTCGGCCCGAAGGCCGTGCGTAACGGCGAGCTCGTCTTCCCGCCCGGATACGCCACCCCCAACCAGCACACTCGCGTCGATCCCGTCAACGAACTCGTCGTCGCCGACTACGGCGATGCTGCAGTCAACAACATGTCGCTGTATGCCTCCATCGAGCCGGTGCGCGCCCTCGTGCGCGAGGTGGCCGAGACGGGAACGATCCCCTTCATCATCGGGGGCGACCACTCGCTGATGTACCCGGATGTCGCCGCGATGGCCGACGTCTACGGCAAGGGCAAGGTGGGGATCATCCACTTCGACGCCCACTACGACGCCACGGACGCCGGATTCGGCCTCAACCTCACCCACGGGAATCCCGTCCGTCGGCTCATCGAGCAGGGTCACGCCTCTGGGCACAACTTCATCCAGGTCGGCACGCGTGGCTGGGCCCCCAACGACAAGGACCTGCACTGGATGCGCGACCACGGGTTCCGCTACCACAACATGGCCCAGGTAGATAAGTTCGGATGGGACTACGTCATGGAGCGCGCCATCGAGGAGGCCGCCGACGGGACCGACTACCTCTTCATCTCCATCGACATGGACACGTTCGACCCCGCCTACGCCCCCGGTGTCGGCACGCCGGAGCCGAATGGCCTCACCCCCCGCGAGATGTTCCCGATCCTGCGCCGGCTCGCCGCCGAGAAGAACGTCATCGGGGTCGAGCTCGTCGAGGTGGCACCCACGATGGACATGACCTACCAGACCGGCCTCATCGCCAATCGCGTCATACGCGAGGTCCTCACCGGGATCGCCATGCGCAAGAAGGGCATCACGGAGCCCTACTACTTCGCGGACGACGCCATCGACGGCGGGCAGGGCCAGGACTGGCCCCAGCGCCGCTAGCCGGCAGGACCCTCCATGACGGCTCCCATCCGCGTGGACAGCGAGCACGGCCAATTGCGGGAGGTCATCCTCGGTTGCGGGATCATGCGCTACCCCGACGCCGAGAAGGCGACGTGGTTCGCCGAAGGACTTGCGATCCTGCCTCCCGAGGAGGCCCAGCGCGTGCGGGATCGCTCGGGCAAGCACTCCTACGACCTGCCCAAGCACGACCTCATCGAGCAGGAGAACGATCAGCTCATCGAGATCCTCGGGCGCTTCGGCGTCACCATCCACCGGCCCGAAGAGATCACGGACGCGCAGGTCGCGGCCAACTTCGGCGCCGAATGGCTCTCCCAGGGCTACATACAGACGTTCGCCCGGGACGTCATCTTCGTCGTGGGCGACAACGTCATCGAACTGCAGCCCGGCACTCCCCTCCGCCGGGCCGACTACCTGGGGATGCGACGCCTGCTCGCGCAGCGCCTGCGCGGGTCCGGGGCTCACTGGTTCCCGATGCCCGCCGTCGACATCACGACCACGACCGGCTCCAAGGAATCGCGTGAACTCCTCGAGGGCGGGGATCTCCTCGTGCTCGGCACGACGGTCCTGGCAGGCCGTTCCTTGAATCCAGCCG
>JBJTJS010000312.1:0-4539 GCA_046096085.1 bacterium | reverse complement strand
ATCTCCGGCCCGCCCGGGGCCTAGCGGCTGCCCAGCACGCTGCCGACTTCGGCGCCGCCTATCTCCGCGGCGTCGTGACCGTCAGGGTGCTCCCGGCACCGGTGCCTATCGCGTTGATGGCACTGACGGTGACGGTGTACGTCGTCGACGGCCTCAGGCCGCTCAGGAAGACGAAGGGCTTCTTCACCGTGATCGTGTCCAGCGTCGTCTTGCCGCGCTTGAAGACGACCTTGTAGCGCGTCACCGGGGAACCCCCGTTGGATGACGGCGCCAGCCAGGTCACCTTGGTCTCGAAGACCCCTCCGGAGCCCTGGAATCCCGAGCGCTGCAGGCTGCGGACCTTGCCCGGCGGGCTCCCGATCTTCTCGATGTCCATCGTGATGCCGGCGAAGTCACCGGACGGCACCGTGACCGTCTTCGCTCCGGAGCGCTTGAGGGACGAGCCGGCACCGCCGTACCAGACGGTGGTGTAGAACTCGTCGAGGTCCAGCATCTGGATCTGGTAGTTGCCCGCGGGAATCCTCGTGATGTAGGCGCGCTTGTTGATCCGCGGGGGGCAGTTGGAGCCCACATACTCGTCGGAGCCCACCGGGAAGGCGACGAAGCACACGTAGGATGCGGCGCTCCGCTCCTCGGGAAAGACCTCGATCCCGATGTACCCGCCGATCTCCAGCGTCGTGCTCAGGGGCCGGTCACTGCCCGCTGCCACGGTGACCACCCCGGCCGAGCTCCGAGAGGACTTCCGGCCCGAGGCGCTCCACCACGAAGGCACGGCATACGGGCCCGTGCTGCTCACCAGGACGAGGTAGTTGCCCGCGAGCACGTTGGGGATCGTGACCGACGCCGACCCGACATCACCGCACACCCCGGCGGTGGGCCCGGATTCGGTCAAGGTGGGGCTGTAGGCATAGGCGCACACGCCGGTCTCGGGGTCCAGCGGCCCCGGCAGGGACACGGTGATCGAGCCGAGCGAGGCTGCCTGGGTGGAGGCGATCCACGACGTGTACGACGTGACCCGCGCGTAGAGGCCCGGGTAGCCGGGCTGGGCGCAGCCCCGGCCCCAGCTCACGACGCCGGCCAGGTAGTAGGTGCCGTCCACGGAGACCGCGAGGGGGCCGCCGCTGTCGCCCTGGCAGCTGTCGATCCCGCCGGAGACGGGGATGCCGGCGCACAGCATGCGGGCAGGGTCGTAAGCGCCCGGCTCGTAGTCGCCGCACGTCGCGCTCGACGGGCCGCCGATCACCTCGACCGTCGCCTTGCGCAACTGGGTCGGGTAGTTGGCGGGGCCGCTGCTGTTCGTGTTGCCCCAGCCGCTGATGAGTGCCTCGGTGCCGCTGGCCGGCCAGTTGGCGAATGCCGGGAGCAGGATGGCCTGCTGGGTCGGCCCCAGCGTCAGCGGGGTCTCCAGCCGGATGAGCGCGATGTCATTGGCCTCGGTCTCGTTGTCGTACTCCGGGTGCGCGATGATCGCGCGCACCTTCGACTGCAGCCCCGGGCTCGGATCCTCCTCCGTCAGCTGCGCGGTACCGCTGAGGATGACGAGGGAGTCCGGGTCCGTCGTCGCGAGGGACGCCCCGGGATCGGGCACGACGCAGTGGGCCGCGGTGAGGATCCACTCGGCGCTGATGATGCTGCCGCCGCACGACTGCCGCTGCCAGGAGGGGCCCTCCCCAGCGGAGAGCAGGGCCACCTGCCAGGGGCCCTACGTGAGGGCCGCGGGCTCCCCGCCCACGATCCGACCCTGGAGTGGCCCCTCCGGTGCGCGCTCGAGGGCTTGCGCGGGTGCGACGGGAAGGGCCACGGCGACGGCGGCCGCGGACGCGATGGCAAGGGCTCGGACTCTTCTCATGGCGACCTCCCCCTGGACGAGACACGTCACGGTACCCCGACAGGGGCTACCGAGGCGTGGTGATCGTGATGCTCGAGGCCTCTCCGGCCCCGGAGACGTTCACGGCTCGCACGCGCACGACGTAGCTCCGCCCCGGGCGCATGCCCGTGATCGCGATCTGCCGGCCCGTGACCTCCTGCTCCAGGAATGTGCGGTTCTTGAGGAGCACGCGCACGCGGTACGACGTCACCGAGGAGGCACCCGGGCCCCCGGGGACGCTCCAGGCGACGTTCACGCGGAACCCCTCGTCGGTGGCCCGAGGCCTCGACGCCCTCAGGTCGCGGACCGGCCCGGGCGGTGACACGGGATCGGCAACGTTCACCGCGATCGAGGAAAAGGAACCCGCGGTGACCGTGAGGGGCTTGGCATCCGCTCGCGACTGCGCGCCCGGGTACCACTGAGTCGGGTAGGCACCGCGCGCAGCTCGGATCGCGACCTCGTACCTCCCAGCCGGGAGTCTGCCGATGACGGCCTGGGCCACGTCGGGGTCGACGCACTTCACATCGAGCCCTCGGGAACTCCCCACGGGGAACGCCACGACGCAGACGACGCTGCCCGGATCGCGCGGGGTCGGGGTCAGCGCGACGCGGATCGCACCCGCCGGGATCAACTGCGTCACCACCGGGGTGCTGGCGCCGAGGGACACCTTCACGCTGCCCGCGGACGCACGGTCCGCCTGCGGGCCCGACGCACTCCACCATCCCGGAACCGCGAGCGGGCCGCTGGTGTCGACGCGCACGTGGTACTCGCCGGGCAGCATGTGGGGGATCCGCATCGTGCGTTCGCCCGGCTTCCCGCAGGTGCGCGCGATGGGCCCCCCGTCGGGGATGGCGGCGTTGAACGCCTGGGCGCACAGTGCGCCTTCGGGGACGGTCAGGGTGTCGACGGCGACGGTGATGGATCCCAGATCCGCCCGCTGGGTGCTCGCGATCCAGTCGACGTACGTCGTCACCCGCGCGTACACGCCCGGGAGCCCCGGCTGCGCACAGCCCCGGCCCCAGCTGGTGACTCCGGCGAGGCGGTAGGTGCCGTCCACGCGGATCGCAAGGGGCCCGCCGCTGTCACCCTGGCACGCATCGATCCCGCCGACCACGGGGATGCCGGCGCACAGCATGGTCTCGGGGATGTACTTGCCCGCGTCGTACTCGCCGCACTTCGTCGCGCTGGGCGAACCGATGACCTCGACCGTCGCCTTCTGCAACTGGAGGGGCATGACGCGATCGGTCGAACTCGTGTTGCCCCACCCGGTGATGAGCGCAGGGGTGCCGTCGGCCGGCCAGTCGGCGAAGTCCGGGAGGGCGATGGGCCGCTGGCGCGCCGTCACTGGCAGGGGAGTGCGCAGCTTGAGGAGCGCGATGTCCACGCTGTGCGTTTCGGCGTCGTAGTCCGGGTTGATGATGATCTTGCTGACCTCGGTCTCGGTCCCGCCCGCGCCCAGCTCCAGGTCACCCGTACCGCTGAGGACCACCATGCCGTCGGAGGCGTCGCGCCAGTCGACGCAGTGCGCCGCCGTCAGCACCCATTGCGGGTCGATGATGCTGCCGCCGCAGAAGGCCCGCTCGCGCAGCGTGCCTGCGGAGCTCAGGAGGAGTGCGACCTGCCACGGCGCCTCGGTGATCGAGGCGTTCTCGCCGCCCACGATGCGGGGATCGACCGAGCCGATGGCCGGTCCCATGGAGGCCGCACCGACGAGAACGGCGGCGGCGACAGCGGCGGTGAGACCCGGCATTCTCATGCCCGGACCCTACGGGCGGAGCGCCACCGACCTCGAGGGCCCCCAACCCGCGGCGCTGTGCGCCCGGATCTGCAGGGTGTAGTTCCTGCCCTTGCGCAGGTAGTTGGCGTAGAACACCCTCTTGCGCGTCGATGTCCAGCCGCTGTACGGGTTGCTGCCGAGCTTCAGCCGGACCCGGTAGCGGTCGACGGGCTCGGTCCCCTGGTCGAGCGGGAGCTGCCAGCGCACCGTCGCGGTCACGCCCTGGGAGCCCGCCGCGTAGGCGACCGTCACTCCCCGGACGCGACCCGGGGGCCGCTCGATCTCGTCGGGGGAGACCGGTGCGCTCGGCTGCGACCACGCCCCCTGCCCCCGGGCATTGAATGCGGCGACGCGGAAGGCGTAGTAGTAGCCCGGGCTGGCACCGGTGGCCTTCATCGACGTCCCCTCGATCGGGTTGTCGAAGTCGCTCCACGCACCGCCGTCGATCTGGTACTGCACGAAGTAGCCCTCGAGAGCACTCCCGCCGGTGCTCGCGGGCGGGGTCCACTGCACGCGGATCTCGCTGGAGCTCAGCGGGGTCGCGAAGACCCCGGTCGGCGCACCGGGCACGGTGCCCGACGAGCCGGTGGGCGTGAAGGGGGTCGACGTGCCGGCCGGCCCGGTGCTGCCGGCGGAGTTGGTGGCCGCGACGCTCGCGGTGTACGTCGTGCCATTGGTGAGCCCGGTGATCGCGCAGGACGTGCCCGAGGTGGTGCACGAGCGGCCTCCGGGGGACGCGGTGGCGGTGTACGACGCGATCGCGGAGCCGCCGGTCTGCGATGGCGGTGTCCAGGTGACGGTCGCGCTCGCGTCGCCGGCCACGGCGGCGACGTTGGTGGGCGGACCTGGGTCCCCCGCCGGGCCGTCGCCGGTCAGCCTGCTCGCATCCAGGATC
>JBJTJS010000311.1:0-8966 GCA_046096085.1 bacterium | reverse complement strand
GCCTGTGGTACAACCGCGTCGTCGATCCCCAGACCCTGCTGCTCACCGGGCTCACCCGCGATGGCGTCTTCGTCGTGCGCGACGGCGCTGTGGTCGCAGCGGCGGGCAACTTCCGATTCAACGACTCCCCCGTCGCCATGCTGGGCCGGATCCGGGCGGCCGGTGCCTCCGCCCGCACGCTGCCGCGCGAGATGGGCGACTACGCGCCGCGGGTCGTCATGCCGGCCCTCGACGTGGACGACTTCCACCTGTCCACGCGCAGCGACGCCCTGTAGTGGCTCCCCGGCGGGCCGGCCCAGCGCCCCGCCGGGCGCCCTCAGTCGCCGGATCGGCGCATCGGACGTACGGTGGAGGCGTGAGCACGCAGGAGACCCCGCGCGAATCGCTCGGGCGGCCGGCAGCCCGGCCGTCCGCCCCCGCCGAGGTCTACTCCATCACCGGCGCCGCCGAGAGCCTCTCCGACGACCAGACCGGTCGCACCCGCCGCTACCTGTTCTCCATGGGCGTGCGGACGGCCTGCGTCCTCCTCGCCATCGTCGTGCCGGGGTGGCCGCGCTGGGTCCTCATCGCGGGAGCCGTCGCCCTTCCCTACCTTGCGGTCGTGGCCGCGAATGCCGGGCGCTCGCGGCGTGCGCCCGCGCCCGTGGCCCCCATGGCCCCCATGCGGCCGGCACTGCCCCGGGGGCCGGAGGGCTCCGGGGCTCCCGCGGCCTGAGCAGCCCCTACCGTAGGGAGCATGGCCACGCTGCTGCGCACCCGGCGGTGGATCGCCTTCACGCTCCTCGTCGTCGTCGCGATCGCCGCGTTCGGGCTGCTGAGCCGCTGGCAGTGGATGCGCGCGGAGGAGCGCCGGGTCGAGCGCATCGATCTCACGGCGGGCACGTCCGCGTCGCCCGTGCCACTGGCCGAGGCCGTGGGCTCCGGCGCACCGGAGTGGACCGCCGTGGTGGCCGAGGGTCGCTTCGACTCGGCCCGCTCGGTGCTTGTGCGCCAACGACCCCTGGAGGGCCGCAACGGGTTCTGGGTCGCCACTCCCCTGGTGGCGGAGTCGGGGCCCTCCGTGTGGGTCGTGCGCGGCTGGATCCCCGCCGGCTCCTCGGCCGTGGAGCGGGTGACTCCCCCTCCCGCGCCGGCCGGGACCGTCCGCGTCCAGGCCCGGATCCGCGCGGCCGAGGACTCGACGGGACCGCCGCCCGCGGATCTGCCCCCGGGTCAGGTGCCCCGCGTGGACCCCGCCGCGCTCGCGGACGGCATTCCCGGGCTCTACCTCGAGGCGGTCGCCACCGATCCGCCCGATCCCGCGGTGACCCCGCTCCCCCTGCCTGTCATCGACGAGGGCCGCAACATCTCCTACGCGGTGCAGTGGATCCTCTTCGCTCTGGTGGCCATGGCGGGATGGTTCTTCTTCCTCCGGCGAGAGGCGCGCACCGTCGCCGCCGAGCGGAGGGATCCGACGTGGACCTCGGTCTAGCCGGCCGCAGGTTCGCGGTCACGGCGGGATCCCGCGGCCTCGGATTCGCCACGGCCCAGGCGCTCGCCCGCGACGGCGCCCGCGTGCTCATCGCCGCCCGCGATCCGGATCGGACCCGTGAGGCGGTGGACCTGCTCGGCCCGGACGCTTTGGGCATCGCGCTGGACCTGGCAGCCCCGGGGGCGCCGGCCACCCTGGCCGTGACGGCACGGGAGGCGTGGGGCGCCCTCGACGGGCTCGTCGTGAACGTCGGCGGGCCAGCACCGGGCCGGTCCCTGGAGTACTCCGACGAGCAGTGGGATGCGGCCATCGAGGGGGTGCTCCTCGCGAGCGTGCGAACGGTGCGGGAGATGGTCCCCGTCCTCGCGCCGGGGGCGGCCATCCTCGTCATCCTGAGCACCACCGTCCGCGAGCCCATCGCGGGACTTGGCGCCAGCAATGTGCTGCGCCCGGGCCTCGCGATGCTCGTCAAGGAACTGTCGCGCGATCTCGCCCCGGCGATCCGCGTCAACGGGATCCTGCCCGGACGCATCGCCACCGCGCGCACGGTCGCGCTGGACGGCGCTGATCCCGCCTCCCGGCGAGCCCAGGAGTCGGTGATCCCCCTCGGCCGCTATGGCGACCCCGAGGAGTTCGGGCGCGTGGCCGCCTTCCTCGTGTCGCCGGCCGCCTCCTACGTCACGGGCAGTCTCGTCGCGGTGGACGGAGGCCTCCTGCACTCGCCGTGGTAGCGGGCGGGGCCCGGACCCTCAGCGCCGGAAGAGGACCTACGTGAACTGGGTCGCGTGCAGGGAGGCGTACAGCCCGCCGTGCTCCAGCAGCTCGTCGTGCGTGCCTCGCTCCACGATGCGGCCGTCGTCCACGACCAGGATGAGGTCGGCCTGCCGGATCGTCGAGAGGCGGTGGGCGATGACGAGCGACGTGCGCCCCTGCAGCGCCGTCGCCAGAGCCTCCTGGACGGCAGCCTCGCTCTCGGAGTCCAGGTGCGCGGTCGCCTCGTCGAGCACGACGATCCGCGGCGCCTTGAGCAGCAGCCGCGCGATCGCGATGCGCTGCTTCTCCCCGCCCGACAGCCGGTGGCCGCGATCGCCCACCACCGTCTGGAGCCCCTGGGGCAGCGAGGCGATGAGGTCGTCGATGTGCGCACCCCGGAGCGCCTCCCAGATCGCCTCATCGGAGGCGTCCGGGCGGGCGTATAGAAGGTTGGCGCCGATGGTGTCGTGGAAGAGGTGGGCATCCTGCGTCACGACCCCGACCGAGTCCCGCAGGGCCTGGAGGTCCACGTCGCGCACGTCCAGGCCGCCCACGCGGACGCATCCCGAGGTGGCGTCGTAGAGGCGCGGGACCAGGGCCGTGATCGTGGTCTTCCCGGCGCCGGAGGGACCAACGAGCGCCACCAGCTGCCCGGGCTTGGCCTCGAAGGACACGCCGCGGAGGACGGGCTCGGACGAGCGCGGCTCCTCTTCGCGGGCGATGGACTCCAGCGACGCCAGCGAGACCTCGTCGGAGGTGGGGTAGCGGAACGCCACGTCGTCGAACGCCACGGAGAGGGGTCCCTCGGGCAGGGGCCGCGGATCGGCCGGCTCCCGCACCAGGGGCGGGAGGTCCAGGACCTCGAAGACGCGCTCGAAGCTCACCAGGGCGGTCATGACATCGACACGGACGTTGGACAGCGCCGTGAGGGGGCCGTAGAGCTGTGCGAGGAGGCCCACCAGCGCGAGGAGCGTCCCCAGCGTCAGCGTGCCGGCGATGACGAGGTTGCCGCCCACGCCGTACGTGATGGCCGTGGCCAGGGAGCCGACGAGGACCAGGGCGGTGAAGAACCATCGATTCGCCATCGCGATGGACACGCCAGCATCGCGGACCCGGCTGGCCCGGTCGGCGAAGTCGGCGTGCTCATCGCTCCGTCGGCCGAAGAGCGTGACGAGCAGCGCTCCCGCGACGTTGAAGCGCTCGGTCATCTGCGTGCTCATCTGGGCGTTGAGCTGCATCTGCTCCTTCGTGAGACCCTGCAGCCGCCGTCCCATCCATCGCGCGGGGAGCAGGAACAGCGGCACCAGGATCAGTGACAGGAGCGTCACCTGCCAGGACAGCAGGAACATGGTCACGAGCACCACGACGGTGGTGATGAGGTTCCCGACGACGCCGCCGAGCGTCGAGGTGAAGGCCTGCTGGGCGCCGATGACGTCGGAGTTGAGCCGGGACACCAGGGCCCCGGTCTGGGCACGGGTGAAGAAGCCGATGGACTGCTCCTGCACGTGGTCGTACACCTGGGTGCGCAGGTCGAAGATGAGTCCCTCGCCGATGCGGGAGGAGTACCACCGGCCCACGAGGCCCACGAGGGCGTCCACGACCGCCAGGAGGGCGATGCACAGCGCGAGAACCGTGACGACGGTGGAGTTGCCCTGGGAGATGCCGTTGTCCACGATCTGCCGGAACAGCAGGGGCTGCGCGACCGTGAGGAGCGACCCCGCAACCAGGGTGACCAGGAAGGCGATGACCAGGCGCCGGTAGGGGCGCGCGTAGCCGAGGATCCGTCGGACGACGGTCCGGCTCACCCCCCGCACCTGGGAGGGATCGCGGGTCATCGACTGGTAGATCTGCCACGGGTTGACCTGCGACATGCTCAGCTCTCGAGCACGGCGAGGAGGCTGCGGAGCCTGGCGGCCTGGGCCCGGCGCTCCGCTGAGCGCTGCTCCTCCGCGGAACGCTCCTGCGCGCCGCGCAGCAGGCCGGTGAGGTCGCGCACGGCCCCGGCCGGGGCGGCGGACACGGCGGAGAGGATCTCCGCCGCGGCCCGCTCGAGGTCCTCGTCGACCCGGGTGACGAATCCCAGGCGGTACCCCTCGTCGGCTACCACGGTTCGCCCGGTCGCGCAGATCTCCAGCGCGCGCGGATAGCCGACGGCCCGCACCAGCGTGCTCGTGCCCGCCAGGTCGGGGACCAGGCCGTACGACGTCTCCCGCATCGAGAACTGCGCGTCGGGCGAGGCGATGAGGAGGTCGCACGCCAGCGCCAGCTGGAAGCCTGCGCCGATGGCGTGGCCCTGCACGAGGGAGATCGTGAGGGCGTCGCAGTCCCACCACCACGTGAAGGCCGCCTGCGCGGACGCGATCGACGCGTCGAGCTCCTCCTCCCCCGCGCGCGCCAGCGCCAGCAGGGAGACCTCCCCGGGGATGCCCTCCGGGGTGAACATGCGCCGGTCGAGCCCGGCGGAGAACGACGTGCCGGCGCCGGCGAGCAGGACCGCCGCGATGGAGGGATCGGCCTGCACCCACTCGCCCACCGCGGCCAGGGCCGCCCACGTGGAGGGTGTCTGCGCGTTGCGGGCATCCGGCCGGTCCAGGGTGACGCGCACCAGCGACCCCGCCTGGACGACGCGCACGTGGCCGCGCTCGAGCAGGCCGGGGGCGGGCAGATCAGGGACGCTCACGTCTCTCCTTCGTCATGCCAGCGCAACCAACTCAGCGTAGTCGTCAGTCCACAGGTCCTCGTCCCCCTCGGGCAGGATCACGACTCGCTCGGGGTTCAGCGCGCGTACCGCGCCCTCGTCGTGCGTGACGAGGACCACGGCGCCGCGGTAGCGGGACAGTGCTCCGAGGATCTCCTCGCGGCTCGCCGGATCGAGGTTGTTGGTCGGCTCGTCGAGGAGGAGGACGTTCGCGCGGGACACCACGAGCATGGCGAGCGCGAGCCTCGTCTTCTCCCCTCCGGACAGGACCGAGGTGGGCTTGTCGACGTCGTCGGCGCCGAAGAGGAACGAGCCCAGGATGCCCCGCACCTCGGCGTCGCCCAGGTCCGGGGCGGCTGCGGCCAGGCTCCGGAGAACCGTCATGCCGGGGTCGAGGGTCTCGTGCTCCTGGGCGTAGTACCCGAGGGCGGCGCCATGGCCGAGGGAGACCTCTCCGGTGTCGGGCTCGTCCACGCCGGCGAGGATCCGCAGGAGCGTGGTCTTGCCCGCCCCGTTGAGCCCGAGGACCACCACGCGGGAGCCGCGGTCGACGGCGAGGTCGACATCGGTGAACACCTCCTCGGAGCCGTAGGAGCGGGACAGCCCGGCGGCGCTGAGCGGCGTGCGTCCGCACGGCGCGGGCTCGGGGAACCGAAGGCGCGCCACGCGCTCATGGGCCCTCTCTGCCTCGAGACCGGTGACGAGCCGGTCCGCGCGCTTGAGCATCGACTGCGCCGCGCGTGCCTTGGTGGCCTTCGCGCGCATGCGCTCGGCCTGATCGCGCAGCGCCGACGCCTGGCGCTCGGCGTTGGACCGCTCGCGCCGGCGCCTGCGCTCGTCGGTCTCCCGCTGCTGGAGATAGGCACGCCAGCCCATCGAGTACGCGTCGAGCGTCGCCCTCGTCGCGTCCAGGTGGAGCACCGTGTTGACGGTGGACTCCAGGAGGCCGGAATCATGGCTGATGACGACGAAGCCGCCCGGGTAGCCGGCGAGGAATCGGCGCAGCCAGTTGACGGAGTCGGCGTCCAGGTGGTTCGTGGGCTCGTCGAGCAGGAGCACGTCGTACCCGCCGAAGAGGATGCGCGCGAGTTCCACGCGCCGTCGCTGACCGCCGGACAGGGTCCCCAGCGGCTGGGCGAGGACGCGGTCGGGGAGTCCGACGGACGCCGCGATGCTGGCCGCCTCGGACTCGGCGGAGTAGCCGCCCTTGGCCTCGAACTCGGTGAGCGCCGCATCGTAGGAGCGCATGGCGCGCTCGCGATCGGACTCCACAGTCATGCGATCCGCCGCGGCCCGCATCCGATCGAGGGCGTCGGCCAGGCC
Source organism: bacterium (assembly GCA_046096085.1). Taxonomy (GTDB): domain Bacteria; phylum Actinomycetota; class Actinomycetes; order S36-B12; family S36-B12; genus Mxb001. The sequence goes on along the minus strand of JBJTJS010000311.1, from coordinate 2,721 downwards.
GCGGGCCCCGAGGATCCTGTCGCGAGCACGGACGTCGAGGTCCCCCGTCCGCGGATCCTGCGGGAGGTCGCCCACAGTTCCCGACCTCGTCACCTCACCTGCTGCTGGCGCCCCCTCACCGGCGAGGACCTTCGTGAGGGTGGTCTTGCCGGCGCCGTTGCGGCCCACGAGACCGATCCGGTCCCCGGGGCCGATGCGCACGTCGGCTCCCTCGAGGAGCAGTCGTGCCCCGGCGCGCAGTTCGATGCCGGACGCGGAGATCACAAGGCGGGGAGTCTATCGACAGCGGGCGGTCACACGTTGAAGCCGAGGGCGCGGAGCATCTCGCGGCCGTCATCGGTGATCTTGTCCGGTCCCCAGGGGGGCATCCAGACCCAGTTGATGGCGAATCCCTCGACGACGCCCTCGAGGGCCGCCCGCGTCTGGTCCTCGATCACGTCGGTGAGCGGGCACGCGGCCGATGTGAGCGTCATGTCGAGGGTGGCGACATTGCCATCGTCGAGGTGGACGTCGTACACCAGGCCGAGGTCGACGACGTTGATGCCGAGCTCGGGGTCCACGACATCCTTCATCGCCTCCCACACATCGTCGGTCGAGGTGGTCTCCAGCGACGTCTCAGACACGGTCCGCTCCTTCCGTTGCGCGCGAGAGCGCGTCCTTCCACGCCATCCAGGGCAGCAGGGCGCACTTCACGCGCGCCGGGTACTTGGCGACGCCCGCGAACGCGACCGCATCACCCATGGTCTCCTCGTCCCCGCCCTCCTGGCCCCGGGACTGGAGCATGTGCTGGAACCTGTCGAGGGAAGCCAGCGCGTCCTCGACGCTGCGTCCCACCAGGCTGTCGTACATGACGCTGGCGGACGCCTGGGAGATGGAGCACCCCTGGCCCTCGTACGACACGTCGGCGACCGTCGGAACGCCGTCGACGGACTCCAGGTGCACGCGCAGGTCGATCTCGTCGCCGCACGTGGGGTTGACGTGATGGACCTGCGCCTCGTAGGGCTCGCGCAGCCCGCGCCCCTGGGGATTGCGGTAGTGGTCGAGGATGATCTCCTGGTACAGGTCCTCCATCAGCGAATCCCGAACAGCGAGCCAACCCCGTCGAGGGCCTCGACCAGCGCGTCGATGTCCCCCCGGTCGTTGTAGATATACGGCGACACCCTCGTCGTCGCAGGGACCCCCATGCGCCGGCACCCTGGCCATGCGCAGTGGTGGCCGACGCGCACTGCGATCCCGCGGCTGTCGAGCACCTGTCCCACGTCGTGCGGATGGACCCCGTCCATGACGAACGAGATGGCGCTGCCGCGCATGTCGTTGTCGAGGGGACCGACGATGCGCACGCCGGGCACGCCCTGCAGCATCTCCAGCGCATACCCGGTGAGCTCGTGCTCGTGCGCGGCGACGGCGGGCATGCCGATCTGGGAGAGGAACTCGCACGCTGCCGCGAGGCCTACCGCCTGCGCCACCATCGGGACACCCGCCTCGAAGCGCTTCGGCGGCTCGGCGAAGGTGGAGTGCTCCATCGTGACGAGCTCGATCATGGACCCGCCCGAGATGAACGGCGGCATGCTCTGGAGGATCTCGCTGCGCGCCCAGAGGCAGCCGATGCCAGTGGGCCCGAGCATCTTGTGCCCGCTCCAGGCGACGGCATCGACCCCCAGGACCGCGACGTCGACCGGCATGTGCGGGACGGACTGGCAGGCATCCAGCACCGTGAGCGCCCCCACACTGCGCGCCGCGGCCACGAGGGGCTCGACGGGATTGATCGTGCCCAGCAGGTTGGACTGGTGCACGAACGAGAGGGCACGGGTCCTCGGCCCGACCAGGTCGTCCAGGCCGCCGAGGTCGAGCCGCCCGTCGTCGGTGAGGCCGATCCACCGCAGTACCGCGCCGGTCTTCGCGCAGACCTCCTGCCACGGAACGAGGTTCGCGTGGTGCTCCATCTCGGTGATGAGGATCTCGTCCCCCGGCGACAGCACGAACCTCTCGGCACCGTCGGGGAGGGGCGCCCCCCAGCGCGCCTTGTCCGTGGCGTTGACGAAGGCGTAGGCCATGAGATTCAGCGATTCGGTGGCGTTGCGGGTGAAGACCAACTCCTCCGGGCGGCCGCCGACGAACTCGGCCATGACCGCTCGCCCGCCCTCGTACGCCTCGGTCGCCTCCTCCGCGAGCTGGTGCGCCCCGCGATGCACGGCGGCATTACTCGTGAGGTAGAACTCCCGCTCGGCGTCGAGCACGGCAAGCGGCTTCTGGGAGGTCGCCCCCGAGTCGAGGTAGACCAGTCGCTGCTGCCCGCGCACCGTGCGCTCGAGGATGGGGAACTGCTCCCTGATCCGGGGCACGTCCAGGGGAGGTATCGCCGTGGCGACGGAGGCGCCGTGGACCGTGGTCACGTCGACGCGCCGGCCTTGAGGAAGCGTTCGTATCCCTCATCCTCGAGTTGCGTCGCGAGCTCGGGGCCACCGCTCTCCACGATGCGGCCGTCCACGAAGACGTGGACGTAGTCGGGGTGGATGTACCGCAGGATGCGGGTGTAATGCGTGATGAGCAGCGTTCCGGTCGTGCCGTCCGCCTGGAAGCGGTTGACTCCCTCGGCCACCACCTTGAGGGCATCGACGTCAAGGCCCGAGTCCGTCTCGTCGAGGACGGCGATCTTGGGCCTGAGGAGCTCCAGCTGGAGGATCTCGTGCCTCTTCTTCTCGCCGCCGGAGAAGCCCTCGT
>JBJTJS010000310.1:0-15485 GCA_046096085.1 bacterium | reverse complement strand
GGCCGCGGACGCGGCCGCCCTCCCGTCGGGATCCCCCCTCTCGACCACCGGCGAGACCTCCGCGGGGCCGGTGCTCGTCGTGGGGAGGCCGCTGGAACCCGGGGTCGGGGTGGTGCTCATGCAACCGCTCGCGGTGGCGGGCGCTCCGGCCGGCGACATCCTGGCGCGACTCGTCCTCGCCCTGCTCATCGGCCTGGCGATCGCCGTCATCGTCGCCGTGCTCGCCAGCCGGCGCATCACCCGCCCCCTGCGCGACGCGGCGGATGCCGCCAATCGCCTCGGTGGCGGCGAGCGAGGCGTGGTCGTGACACCCGAGGGGCCGGCAGAGGTCGCCAACATCGCCGAGTCCCTCAACCGGCTCAGCGCCGCGCTCGCCGTGTCCGAGGGACGTCAGCGCGAGTTCCTCCTGTCCGTCTCGCATGAGTTGCGCACGCCGATCACCTCGGTCCGCGGCTACGCGGAGGCCCTCGCCGACGGACTCGTGCCCGCCGAGGACATCCCCCGCACGGGAGCCGTGATGAGCGCGGAGACACAGCGCCTGGACCGCCTGGTGAGCGACCTGCTCGACCTCGCACGGCTCCGGGCGGACGACTTCCGCATCAACCCGGTCACCGTCGACCTGTGCGCGCTGGTCCGCGATGCGGTGCCGGTGTGGGAGGACCGGTGCGAGCGTGCCGGGGTCCGCTTCCGCTCGGAGGTCCCGGACTCGCCCACCGCGGTCCTCGCCGACCCGCTGCGGCTGCGCCAGGCCCTGGACAACCTCGCGGAGAACGCCCTGCGCGTCACGCCCGCGGGCGCCCTCATCGTGCTGGCCGTGCACCGGCACCCCTCCTGGGGCATCGTCGAGGTGCGCGACAGCGGCCCGGGCCTCGCGCCCGAGGACCTCGACGTGGCCTTCGAGCCCGGGGTCCTGCACGAGCGCTACCGGGGCGTGCGCCAGGTGGGCACCGGGCTCGGCCTGGCCCTGGTGGGGCGCCTTGCGGCCGGCATGGGCGGCTGGGCGCGGGCGGGCAACGCTCCCGAGGGGGGCGCGGCGTTCGCGATCGGCGTTCCGCTCGCACCCGCGGACCCGTCGGCCGTAGTCTGACCGCGTGAGCCTGCCCACGGACGTTCGCGCCGCGAGCCCTCGCATCGACGCCCGACCGCGGTGGCGACGCCTGGTCGGCCCGGTGGTCACCGCGTGCTCGGTCGGCGCGGCGACGCTGGTGCTGCGGTTCGTCGATCCCAATGGGCCGAGCCCACTGCCGATGTGCCCCACTCAACTCCTCTTCGGGGTCGACTGCCCCGGATGCGGCGGCCTGCGGGCCACGCATGCGCTGGCGAACGGCGACATCGCGAACGCGATGGACAACAACCTGCTCTTCGTCGTGGCCATCCCCCTGCTCATCGCGGGGTGGCTGCTGTGGTTCGCGCGGGCGTGGACAGGTCGCTGGCCTGACCGGAGCCGCACGGTTCCCCGGTGGCAGCGAGCCCTTCCGATCGCCCTGTGCATTCTGCTGCTCGTGTTCGGCATCGTCCGCAACTTCGCGCCGTACCTCGGCTCGGGAGTGGGCTGACGCCAGCCTCGTGGCGCCCCGGGTTTACCCTGACGGCGTGGACGTACGCCCCTGCGGACGGACGCGCGATCGGAGGGCCGATGACCGTCCTCGATGAGATCGTGGCGGACGTTCGCGCCGACCTCGAGCTGCGCATGAGCGAGGTGCCTCTCGACGACCTCAAGCAGCGTGCGGGACGCGCGCCCGCGCCGCTCGACGCCGAGGTGCTGCTGCGCGAGCCGGGGGTCAGCGTCATCGCCGAGGTGAAGCGGGCCAGCCCGAGCCGGGGCGCCCTCGCGGCCATCGACGATCCCGCGGTCCTCGCGCGCGACTACGAGGCCGGGGGAGCCAGCTGCATCAGCGTCCTCACCGAGCCTCGGCGGTTCCACGGATCGCTCGACGACCTGCGCGCCGTGCGCTGCGCGGTCGACATCCCCGTCCTCCGCAAGGACTTCATCGTGTCGTCGTACCAACTGTGGGAGGCCCGTGCCTTCGGCGCCGATGTCATCCTCCTCATCGTGGCCGCGCTCGATCAGTGCGCACTGGTGAGCCTGGTCGAGCGGGCACGGTCGCTGGGCATGACGCCCCTGGTCGAGGTGCACGACGCCGACGAGGTCGCGCGCGCCGTGGACGCTGGTGCATCCGTGATCGGGGTCAACGCGCGGGACCTGCGCACCCTCGAGGTGGACCGGGAGACGTTCGCCCGCGTGGCCCCTGCGATCCCCGCCTCGTGCGTGCGCATCGCCGAGAGCGGGATCAGGGGTCCGCGCGACCTCATCGCCTACGCGGAGAGCGGGGCCGACGCCGTGCTCGTGGGCGAGAGCCTGGTCACGGGCGGGGATCCCCGTGCGGCGGTCCACGACCTGGTCACGGCGGGCTCGCATCCGGCCCTGAGGAACGGACGTGGCTGACCGGGAGTCGTCCGAGGGGCACTACGGCCCGTACGGCGGACGATTCGTGCCGGAGGCGCTCACGGCCGCACTGGACCAGCTCGACGCGGCGTTCCGGTCGGCCCTCGAGGACCCGGGATTCCACGCCGAGCTCGAGACCCTCCAGCGCACCTACACGGGGCGGCCCAGTCCCATGACCGACGCCGTGCGCTTCGGCCAGGAGTGCTGCGGTGGCGCGCGGATCCTGCTCAAGCGCGAGGACCTCAACCACACGGGATCGCACAAGATCAACAACGTCCTCGGCCAGGCCCTCCTCGCGGTGCGCATGGGCAAGAAGCGCATCATCGCCGAGACCGGCGCGGGCCAGCACGGGGTCGCGAGCGCCACCGCCGCCGCGCTCATGGGCCTGGACTGCATCGTCTACATGGGCGAGGAGGACACCCGCCGGCAGGCCCTCAACGTCGCTCGCATGAGGCTGCTGGGAGCGGAGGTGGTCCCGGTGACCGCCGGGAGCCGGACCCTCAAGGACGCCATCAACGAGGCGATGCGCGACTGGGTCGCGACGGTCGACGACACCCACTACGTCCTCGGGACCGTCACCGGGCCGAGCCCCTTCCCGGAGATGGTCCGCACCTTCCAGTCGGTGGTCGGCCGCGAGGCGCGCGAGCAGGTGCTGGAGGCCGCGGGCCGGCTGCCCGACGCGGTCGCGGCCTGCGTGGGCGGCGGATCCACTGCGATGGGACTGTTCTCGGGCTTCCTCGACGACCCCGACGTGCAGCTGTGGGGGTTCGAGGCCGGCGGGGAGGGGATCGAGTCGGGCCGCCACGCGGCACGCTTCTCGGGCGGATCCCCCGGGGTGCTCCACGGCGCCCGCACCTACATCCTCCAGGACGAGTGGGGCCAGACGGTGCCGTCGCACTCCATCAGTGCCGGGCTCGACTACCCGGGGGTGGGGCCCGAGCATGCCTGGCTGCACGACACGGGCCGCGCCCGCTACGCCCCCGTGACCGACGAGGAGGCGATGTCGGCGTTCGCGGACCTCTGCCGAACCGAGGGCATCATCCCGGCCATCGAGTCCGCGCACGCCCTCGCCGGCGCCATGCGCCTCGGGCACGACCTCGGCCCCGAGTCCCTCATCGTCGTCAACCTGTCCGGTCGCGGCGACAAGGACGTGGCGACCGCCGCGCGGTGGTTCGGCATCGACGAGGCGGTCGTGGAGTCGGCGGAGGGCCGTTGACGACCCTCGCCGGGGCGTTCGCCCGGGCCAAGGCCGAGGACCGGGCGGCGCTCATCGGCTACCTCCCGGCCGGCTTCCCGACGCGCGAGGCGAGCGTGCGGCTCATGCGCGCGATGGTCGACGGTGGGGTGGACATCGTCGAGGTGGGCTTGCCCTACTCCGACCCGCTCATGGACGGCCCGGTGATCCAGGAGGCCGTGGACATCGCGCTGACGGGGGGCACGACGCCGCCCGACGTGATCGACATCGCCGGCGAGGTGGCGCGCAGCGGGGCCGCGACGCTCGTGATGTCGTACTGGAATCCGATCGAGCGCTTCGGCGTCGACAGATTCGCCGAGGGCCTCGCCGCTGCGGGAGGTTGCGGCGTGATCACCCCCGACCTGACACCGGAGGAGTCCGGCGCCTGGGAGTCGGCCACCGGGGCCCACGGCCTCGATCGCGTCTTCCTCGACGCCCCGTCGTCTACCGACGAGCGCATCCGGCGCGTCGCCCGGTCCTGCTCGGGGTTCGTCTACGCGGCCTCGACCATGGGCGTCACCGGCGCGAGGTCCACCGTCTCGGATGCCGCCGAGGGCCTCGTGGCACGGGTGCGGCGGGCCACCGACCTGCCGGTGGCCGTGGGCCTGGGGGTCTCCACCGGGGAGCAGGCCGCGGAGATCTCCGGCTACGCCGACGGCGTCATCGTGGGCTCGGCCTTCATCCGGGTGATCCTGGAGTCGCCCGACCCGGCGGCCGCCGAGGAGGGGGTGGCGGGACTCGCCCGGGAACTCGCGGCCGGGGTGCGGCGTCGCAGGGATAGGGCACTCTCGTAACGTAGGTCCATCCGTCCGCGACCCGGCGTCCTCGCCGGCAACGAGGAGCACGATGTCGAAGAGCAAGGACAGCGCCAAGTCCACCCGCGAGAAGGCGGCGGCCGCCCGGGCCGAGCAGCAGGCCGCGGAGAAGCGCCGCGAGCGCACGGTCCGCATCATCGGCGCCATCGGCGTCGTGGTCGTCGTCGTGCTCATCATCGGCCTCGCCGTCGTGGTCCCGCGCATGTCGGGCGGCGACGGCAATGGGGGCACCGCGCTGCCGAGCCCGGATCCCTCGCTCCCGGTGCCGTCGGGCGTGTACGGCGCCGATGCGGAGATCCCCTACGGCGCCCCGTACGGCACGGCTCCCGACACGGCACCGCAGCTCGCGCTGTGGGAGGACTTCCAGTGCCCGGCGTGCGGAAGCCTCGAGGAGATCAACGGCGAGGGGATCCAGTCCCTCGCGGCCGATGGCAAGGTGCGCCTGGTGTACCGGCCGACGGCATTCCTCGACAAGAACCTCGGCGGCACGTCGTCCGCGGAGGCGATCGCCGCCTGGGGCTGCGCCATCGACCAGGGCAAGCTCATCGAGTACCACAACACGGTCTACGCCAACCAGCCCGCCGAGGGCGAGGGATACACCACCGAGATGCTCGTGGGCTTCGCCGAGCAGTCCGGCATCAGCGGCGTCCCCCTCGAGCAGTTCAACGACTGCCTCACCGAGGGCCGCTACCTGGGCTGGGCCGTGAACTCCACCCAGGCCTTCTACGACGCCGGCATCTCGGGCACCCCCGCGGGCTTCCTCAACGGCGCCCAGATCGAGAACACCGTGCTCGCCGACCAGGCCGCGCTGGAGAAGGCGGTCAGTGAGGCCGCGGGCTAGCCATGGCCGGATCGTAGAGATGGCGGGGTCCTAGACATGGCCGGAATCCCGGCCTACCTCCCCAGTCCCGCCCAAGGGGTCTGGAACCTCGGCCCCGTACCGGTGCGCGCGTACGCGCTGCTCATCATCCTGGGCATCGTCGTCGCCATCGTCGTCGGCGGGCGTCGCTACGTGGCCCGGGGCGGCTCGCCGGGGGTGATTGGGGACATCGCGATCTGGGCGGTGCCCTTCGGCATCATCGGGGGCCGTCTCTACCACGTCATCACCGACTGGCAGCTGTACTTCGCCCCCGGCGGCTCCGGCCTCGTCGGCGCCCTGCGGATCTGGGACGGCGGTCTCGGCATCTGGGGCGCGGTCGCCCTCGGGGCCCTGGGTGCGTGGATCGGGGCGCGGCGGCTCGGCGTCGCCCTGCCCCCGATCGCCGACGCCATCGCCCCGGGGATCGCGCTCGCCCAGGCCATCGGCCGATGGGGCAACTGGTTCAACCAGGAGCTGTTCGGAGCCCCGACGACAGTCCCGTGGGCGCTGGAGATCGACCCGGCGCGGCGTCCCGTCGGCTACGAGGAGTTCGCGACGTTCCATCCGACGTTCCTCTACGAGTCCCTGTGGATGGTCGGCGTCGCGCTCGTGCTCATCTGGGCCGACAAGCGGTTCCGCATGGGCCACGGCCGCGTCTTCGCCCTGTACGTGCTCCTCTACTGCCTGGGCCGGGTGTGGATCGAGTACCTGCGGATCGACACCGCCAACACCGTCCTCGGCGTGCGACTCAACGTCTGGACCTCCCTCCTCGTCGGCCTCGGCGCCCTGGTCTACCTCGTGGTGTCCGCCCGCCTGCGGCCCGGACCCGGCGAGGTCGAGCCGCCCCGGCGCTACCTCGAGCGCGACCAGCTGGAGGTCGCGCGCGAGGCCGGGCCGCCACCGCCGGCCAAGGTCACCGAGCTCCCCGCCGACGAGCCGGCGCTCCCGGCCGACGAGCCGGCGCTCCCCGCCGACGAGCCGGCCGCCCCCGACGCCGGGCCCTAGCCGCGATCCACGCCGTTTCCCGGCACAACCCACCCGAAATCGCCCGCGGAATGGCGGGGTTTCTCCCGGGAAACGGCCGCGGGGTCCGCCGGCCCGGCCGGCGTGGCTGCGCGGCTGCCGCCCGCCGGCCGGAGGCCCGGGCCCCCTGCTAGAGTCGCGCCTGCGGGCCAACGGCGTCCCGTCCTCGAGCCCCCACCGGGGGCTCGACCGACGTGGAGGTGTGGCCCGTTGTCCGTTGAGCACTCCCTGCCGTTCTCGGCGCTGCCGGCGGCACAGGGCCTGTACGACCCCGCCGCCGAGCACGACGCGTGCGGCGTCGCCTTCGTCGCCACGCTCACCGGCCAGGCCTCGCACGCCATCGTCGACCTCGCGATGACCGCGCTGCACAACCTGGACCACCGCGGCGCCTCGGGCGCCGAGCCCGACTCGGGGGACGGGGCCGGGATCCTCCTCCAGGTCCCCGACCGGTTCCTGAGGCGCGAGCTCGCGGCCCAGGGCGTCGCCCTCCCGGCGGCGGGGGAGTACGCCGTGGGCATGGTGTTCGTCCCGGACGACGATGCTGCCGAGGCGCAGGCACGTGCGACGGTCGAGGCGATCGCCGACGAGGAGGGGCTACGCGTCCTGGCCTGGCGCGAGGTTCCCACCGACCCGGACGGCCTCGGACGCACCGCGCGGTCGGTCATGCCCCGCTTCCGGCAGCTCTTCGTCCAACCGAAGGGCGCCCCGGTCCGCGGCCTCGCCCTCGAGCGCCTCGCGTTCTGCCTGCGCAAGCGCGCGGAGCACGAGGCCGGGGTGTACTTCCCGTCACTGTCGGGGCGCACCCTGGTCTACAAGGGAATGCTCACCACGACGCAGCTGGGCAACTTCTTCCCCGATATCCGCGACCACGACGTCGAGTCGGCGCTCGCCCTCGTGCACTCGCGCTTCTCCACCAACACGTTCCCGTCGTGGCCGCTGGCCCATCCCTACCGCCTGATCGCGCACAACGGCGAGATCAACACCGTCAAGGGCAATCGCAACTGGATGCGCGCGCGCGAGGCCATGCTCGCCACTGACCTCATCCCGGGCGACCTGCGACGGCTCTTCCCGATCTGCACTCCGGGGGGCAGCGACTCGGCCTCGTTCGACGAAGTCCTCGAGCTCCTGCACCTGGGGGGCCGGAGCCTGCCGCACGCGGTCCTCATGATGATCCCGGAGGCGTGGGAGAACAACCTCGACATGGACGCGGATCGGCGAGCGTTCTACGAGTTCCACTCCACGTTCATGGAGGCGTGGGACGGGCCGGCGAACGTCTCGTTCACCGACGGCACCGTCATCGGGGCCGTCCTCGATCGCAACGGCCTGCGTCCCGGTCGCTTCTGGGTCACCGAGGACGGCCTGGTCGTCCTCGCCTCCGAGGCAGGGGTCCTGGAACTCGACCCGGCCAGCATCGTCCGGAAGGGGCGACTCCAGCCCGGGCACATGTTCCTCGTCGACACCCGCCAGGGGCGCATCGTCGAGGACGCGGAGATCAAGGCCGATCTCGCCGCGGCGGCGCCATACGCCGACTGGCTGCACGCGGGCCTCATCCACCTCGACGCCCTCCCCGAGCGCGAGCACATCGTGCACACGCCCCAGTCCGTGGCCCGACGTCAGCAGACGTTCGGCTATACCGAGGAGGAGCTCCGGCTCATCCTCACCCCGATGGCCCTGAGCGGCGCGGAGCCGATCGGATCCATGGGGTCCGACACCCCGGTCGCCGCGCTGTCCGCGAAGCCCCGCCTGCTCTTCGACTACTTCACGCAGGCGTTCGCGCAGGTCACCAACCCGCCCCTCGATGCCATTCGCGAGGAGATCGTGACCTCGCTGTCGAGCATCATCGGCCCCGAGGGCAACGTGCTCACCTCGACGCCGGCCCACTGCCGGCAGATCGTGCTTCCCTTCCCGGTTATCGACAACGACGAGCTCGCCAAGATCCTCCACATCAACGACGACGGCGACCTCCCCGGCTTCGCGGCGGCGAAGGTGCTCGGTCTCTACGACGTCGACGGGGGAGGGCCGGCCCTCGAGTCGAGGCTCGAGGAGATCTTCGAGGAGATCGACGCCCTCATCGAGGGCGGAGTCCGCTTCATCGTGCTCTCCGACCGCGACTCCGATGGCGACCGCGCGCCGATCCCGTCGCTGCTGCTGTGCTCGGCGGTGCACCACCACCTGGTCCGGAGGAAGACGCGCACGCACGTCGGGCTCATCATCGAGGCGGGGGACGTCCGGGAGGTGCACCACGCCGCACTGCTGGTGGGGTACGGCGCCGCGGCCATCAACCCCTACCTCGCCATGGAGTCAGTGGAGGACCTCGTCCATCGCGGGGTGATCACCGGGGTGAGCGCGGAGAAGGCCGTGCGAAACCTGGTCAAGGCCCTCGGCAAGGGGCTGCTCAAGGTGATGTCGAAGATGGGGGTCTCGACGGTGGGCTCCTACCGGGGCGCGCAGATCTTCGAGGCCATCGGCCTGTCCCACGAGGTCATCGACCGCTACTTCACCGGCACCGTGTCGCGGCTGGGCGGGGTCGGGCTCGACGTGATCGCGGCCGAGACCCGGGCCCGGCATGACGTGGCCTATCCCGTGTCGGGGATCTCCCCGGCACACCGAACGCTCGAGGTGGGCGGGGAGTACCAGTGGCGTCGCGAGGGCGAGCCGCACCTGTTCGATCCGGAGACCGTGTTCCGTCTCCAGCACGCCACCCGCGCCAAGCGCTACGCCATCTTCGGCGAGTACACCGCGCACGTCGACGACCAGGGCCGGCGCCTCATGACCCTGCGCGGGCTCTTCGAGTTCCGCGAGGGCCTGCGGCCGCCGGTGCCCGTGGAGGAGGTGGAGCCGGCCGCGGACATCATCCGGCGCTTCTCCACCGGTGCGATGTCCTACGGATCGATCTCCCAGGAGGCCCACGAGACTCTCGCCATCGCCATGAACCGGCTCGGCGCCAAGTCGAACACGGGCGAGGGCGGCGAGGACGCCGAGCGCTACGCGCCGCTCCCCAATGGGGACTCCCGGCGCTCGGCCATCAAGCAGGTGGCCTCCGGGAGATTCGGCGTCACCAGCGAGTACCTCGTCAACGCCGACGACATCCAGATCAAGATGGCCCAGGGCGCCAAGCCGGGCGAGGGCGGTCAGCTGCCGGGCCACAAGGTGTACCCGTGGATTGCCAAGACCCGGCACTCCACCCCGGGCGTGGGGCTCATCTCGCCCCCGCCCACCACGACATCTACTCGATCGAGGACCTCGCCCAACTCATCCACGACCTCAAGAACGCCAATCCGCGGGCGCGCATCCACGTCAAGCTGGTCTCGGAGTCCGGGGTGGGCACCGTGGCGGCGGGGGTCGCGAAGGCGCACGCGGACGTCGTCCTGATCTCCGGCCATGACGGAGGCACCGGCGCCTCTCCGCTGACCTCGCTCAAGCACGCGGGGACGCCCTGGGAGCTCGGCCTGGCGGAGACCCAGCAGACGCTCATCCTCAATGGACTGCGGGATCGCATCGTCGTCCAGGCCGACGGGCAGTTGAAGACGGGCCGGGACGTCGTCATCGCGGCGCTCCTGGGCGCCGAGGAGTTCGGGTTCGCCACGGCACCGCTCGTCGTCATGGGCTGCATCATGATGCGCGTCTGCCATCTCGACACGTGCCCGGTGGGCGTCGCGACCCAGAACCCCGCCCTGCGCGAGCGCTTCGCGGGATCCCCCGACTTCGTCGTCACCTTCTTCGAGTTCATCGCCGAGCAGGTGCGCGAGATCCTCGCCGGCCTGGGCTTCCGCTCGCTCGACGAGGCCATCGGCCACGCCGAGGTCATCGACGCCCGCGCCGCGATCGACCACTGGAAGGCCAGCGGCCTCGACCTGTCGCCCATCCTTCACGTGCCCCTCGCCGACGGGAGCGACGGGAGCGACGGCCCCGACGGCGCCGACGGTGCGTCCGCACGCCGCTGCGTCGTCGCCCAGGACCACGGGCTCGATCGGGCGCTCGACAACGAGCTCATCGCCCTGTGCGAGCCGGCCCTGGAGCGCCTCGAGCCGATCCGGGCCCGGCTGCCCATCCGCAATGTCCACCGCACGGTGGGCACCATGCTCGGCTCCGCCCTCACGCGCCGCCGCGGCGGCGCGGGCCTTCCCGACGGGACCATCGACCTCACGTTCGTGGGCTCGGCGGGCCAGTCGCTCGGGGCCTTCCTGCCGCGCGGGATCACGCTCCGCCTGGAGGGCGATGCCAACGACTACGTCGGCAAGGGCCTGAGCGGGGGGCGCATCGTCGTGCGTCCCGACCGGTCGGCCCGCTTCGCGGCGGAGGACAACATCATCGCCGGCAACGTCATCGGCTATGGCGCGACGAGCGGCGAGATCCACGTGCGGGGCCGGGTCGGCGAGCGATGCGCGGTGCGCAACTCCGGGGCCACGATCGTGGTCGAGGGCGTGGGCGATCACGGCTGCGAGTACATGACGGGGGGCTGCGTGGTGGTGCTGGGGTCCACCGGGCGCAACTTCGCCGCCGGGATGTCCGGCGGCGTGGCCTACTGCCTGGACCTCGTCCCGGCCCGGGTCAATCCGGAGATGGTGGACCTCGAGCCCCTGGACGCCGATGACGAGGACGTCCTGCTCGCGCTGCTCCGGCGCCACCGGGAGGAGACCGACTCCGCGGTGTGCGAGCGCCTCCTCCTCGACTGGGAGTCCGCGCGCCGGCGCTTCACCAAGGTGATGCCGCGCGACTACCGCCGCGCGATCGAGGCCCGGGCCCGTGCCGAGCGCGAAGGGCGCGATCCCGCCGAGGCCGTGATGGAGGCCGCCCGTGGCTGATCCCCGTGGATTCCTCAAGGCCGGCCGGGAACTGCCCTCGCGACGTCCGGTCGACCTCCGCCTGCAGGACTGGCGCGAGGTGTACGAGCCGTTCCCGTCCGAGCGCCTGCAGACGCAGGCGGGCCGCTGCATGGACTGCGGGATCCCCTTCTGCCACAACGGCTGCCCGCTGGGCAACCTCATCCCCGAGTGGAATGACCTCGTCTGGCGCGACGACTGGCGCGCGGCCTCGGAGCGGCTGCACGCCACGAACAACTTCCCCGAGTTCACCGGCCGGCTCTGCCCGGCGCCGTGCGAGACCGCCTGCGTCCTCGGCATCAACTCCGATCCGGTGACGATCAAGCAGGTCGAGGTGTCGATCGTGGACCGTGCCTGGGACGAGGGGTGGGTCGTGCCCCAGCCCCCCGCGCGATCCTCGGGCCGCACCGTCGCCGTCGTGGGGTCGGGGCCCGCCGGGCTCGCGGCCGCCCAGCAGCTGGCACGCGCCGGTCACACGGTGGCCGTGTACGAGCGGGCCGATCGGATCGGCGGGCTGCTGCGCTACGGGATCCCCGAGTTCAAGATGGAGAAGGCCCACCTGGACCGCAGGCTGGAGCAGATGGAGCGCGAGGGAGTGAAGTTCCGCCCCGGGGTCGAGGTCGGCGTGGACATCACCGTGGAGGCGCTGCGCAAGCGCTACGACGCGGTGGTCCTCGCCGTCGGGGCCACCGAGTGGCGGGACCTCCCGGTGCCCGGACGCGACCTCGCCGGGGTCCACCAGGCGATGGAGTACCTCCCCGGGGCGAACCGGGCCCTCGCCGGCGACCTGCACGCGTCGCCCATCGACGCCTCCGGGCTCCACGTCGTCATCATCGCCGGCGGGGACACCGGCGCCGACTGCCTCGGCACCGCGCACCGGCAGGGGGCCGCCTCGGTGACCCAGTTGGAGATCATGCCGACCCCGCCCGACGCGCGGCCCGCCGCGCAGCCGTGGCCGACCTACCCGATGGTCTACCGGACCTCGAGCGCCCACGAGGAGGGCGGGGAGCGGGTGTTCGCCGTATCGACCGAGGAGTTCGTCGGATCGGGCGGCCGGGTCACGGGCCTTCGCCTGGTCGAGGTCGAGGGGCGGGAGGGGGCGTTCGCCCCCGTGCCCGGGTCCCAGCGGGAGATCCCCGCCGACCTGGTGCTGCTGGCGATGGGCTTCACCGGTCCCGAGCGGGGGCCCCTCATCGAGCAGTTCGGGCTCCCCGTGAGCGATCGCGGGTCCCTGGCCCGGGCGGACGACTACAGCACGGCGGTGGAGGGCGTGTTCGTCGCGGGGGATGCCGGCAGGGGACAATCGCTCATCGTGTGGGCGATCGCGGAGGGCCGGGCCGCTGCGGCATCGGTCGACCGCTATCTCACCGGCGAGACCAACCTGCCCTCGCCGATCCCCGCGTCCGCACGACCCCTCACCGTCTAGACCGTCTCGCACCCCCCGACCGAGGAAGGCCCAGGAACACAGCTGATGCGCCGCGCCAAGATCGTCGCCACCCTCGGACCGGCATCGTCGAGCTACGAGCGCATCCGCGAGCTCGTGGAGTCCGGCATGGATGTCGCCCGGCTGAACCTGTCCCACGGGACCTACGACGACCACGCGCTCGTGTACGAGCACGTGCGGCGCGCGAGCGACGAGGTCGGACGTGGCGTGGGGGTCCTCATCGACCTCCAGGGCCCGAAGATCCGCCTCGGCACGTTCGCCGACCAGCCGCCGCTCCTCACGGCCGGCGACATGTTCACGATCACGACGGAGAGCGTTCCCGGGGACGGCCGGATCGCGTCCACGACGTACTCGGGCCTGCCGGGCGACGTCGCGGCCGGCGACACCATCCTCATCGACGACGGCAGGGTCTCGCTCGAGGTGATCGAGGTCGACGGCCCGCGCGTCGTCACCGCCGTGATCGAGGGCGGGCGCGTCTCCAACCACAAGGGCATCAACCTCCCCGGGGTCGCCGTCAGCGTGCCGGCCATGTCGGAGAAGGACCTCGACGACCTGCGGTGGGGCCTGCGCATCGGGGCGGACATCGTCGCCCTGTCCTTCGTGCGGTCGGCGGAGGACATCGTCGACGTTCACGCCGTCATGGACGAGGAGGGCCAGCGCGTCCCCGTGCTCGCCAAGGTGGAGAAGCCCCAGGCCGTCGACAACCTCGAGGACATCGTCCGTGCGTTCGACGGCGTCATGGTGGCGCGCGGGGATCTCGGGGTCGAACTGCCTCTCGAGGCGGTGCCTCTCGTCCAGAAGCGCGCGATCGAACTGTGCCGGATCGCCGCGAAGCCCGTCATCGTGGCCACGCAGATGCTCGACTCCATGGTGACGGCGACCCGTCCCACCCGGGCGGAGGCGAGTGACGTCGCGAACGCCGTACTCGACGGCGCCGACGCGGTCATGCTGTCCGGGGAGACCAGCGTGGGCGACCATCCGGGACACGTCGTGCGGACGATGTCGAGGATCATCCAGCACGTCGAGGAGAACGGCCTGGAGCGCCTGCGCCCGCTCCCCGACGATCCGCCGGGCTCGACGGCGAAGGCACTCACGCGCGCGGCCGTCGACGTGGCGACCGCCGTGCGCGCGGCCAGCATGATCCCGTTCACCGAGACCGGCTCCTCGGCGCGGCTCATCGCCCGGTGGAGGTCGCCGGCCCCGATCCTGGCCTTCACCCCGAATCCGAGGGTGCGCAGCCAGCTCGCGCTCGTCTGGGGCGTGGAGACCTTCCTCGTGCCGAAGGTGCTGCACACGGACGACATGGTGGTGCAGGTGGACCGCGCTCTCCTCGAGATCGGACGGGCCCAGCCGGGTGAGCGTGTCGTCATCGTGGCCGGGGTGCCCCCGGGCATCCCGGGGACGACCAACGGCATGCGCGTCCACCTCATGGGCAGCGGCGGCCGCGGCGGAGGCGTCTAGCCGGACTCCGCCGCGCGGTCACGGCGGCCGCCCTCACGGGCTAGGCTGCGGCCCGAGGTCGCGGTGGGACCGCCCAGCCGCCCCGCTCGGCGACCCGCGCCCCCAGGGGCGTCCCAAGGAGGAGGGTGTCGGTGCTCGGTGGAGTGGGAGAGGCAGCGCTCTTCGGGGCGATCGGCCAGTCGGCCCTGATCGTCGGCGCCCTGCTGGTCTGGAAGTTCCCCAAGCTGACCCAGCCGTTCTACGTGGGCGCCCTCATGGCGTTCGGTGCCGGGGCGGTCATCTCGGCCGTGGGCACCGACCTGGTCGCCGTGGCCTACGACGAGGCCGGGGCCGGCCCCACGGCCCTGGGCATCGGCATCGGGTGCCTGGGCTACTTCATCGTGGTGCTGCTCCTCGAGCGCTCCTCCGAGCGGGCGGCGGAGCGCGAGGCGGGAGAGGCGAACGACGCGGCCGGAGCGAGTTCCGCCGCGAACTTCGGGACTCCCGTGGTGGAGGCAGCGGAGGCCGGGATCGAGGGACACCCCAAGGGTGCGACCAAGACCGAGGCGCGCAACCTCTTCGTGGGGATGATCATCGACGGCATCCCCGAGTCCGTGGCCATCGGCCTGACGCTGCACACGGCCGCCGTGGGCGTCTCCGCGGCGCTGGTCGGATCGGTGTTCATCGCCGGGCTCCCCGAGGCGATGGGCATCTCGGCCGCCCTGCTCGCCGGTGGCCTCACCCTGGGCAAGATCCTCTTCCGGTTCTCGTGGGTGGTGCTCATCGGAGCCGTGTCCGCGGCCATCGGCTACGCGGCGCTCTACCAGGCCAGCAACGAGACCCAGGCCATGATCCAGGCCATCGCGGCGGGCGCGCTCCTCGTGGTCGTCGTCAACGAGATGATCCCCATCGCGGTGCGCGGCGTGAAGCGCTGGGCCGGGGTCATCGCCGCGGCGGGCTTCGTCTTCTCGGCCGGGCTTACCTGGGCCACGGGGGGATGTCCCGCTAGGGTGCCGGCCGCCGTCCGTTACCGACCCGTCCGGCGAGGCGGGGAAGGGGGTTGGCGCATGACGTCGTTCCCGGTCCCCGGGTCCGCGGCCCCCGCGGCCGCGCGCGAGCCCGCATCCCGCGTCCTCGACGCGGCGGACATCTCCCGCGTCATCGGGCGCATCTCGCACGAGATCCTGGAGCGCACGCGCGGACCCGCCGACATCGTCCTGCTCGGCATCCAGACCCGCGGCGTGCCCCTGGCCCAGCGCCTCGCCCGGCGCATCGGCGAGATCGAGGGCATCGACATCCCCGTCGGCGCCCTCGACATCACGATGTACCGCGACGACATCCGCCTGCGCGGTCCGCGCCCGCTGGAGCCGACCGAGATCCCGGTCACCGGCCTCGACGACC
>JBJTJS010000309.1:0-11658 GCA_046096085.1 bacterium | reverse complement strand
GGTCAGCCTCGGCGGTGTCGCCCCAGGCGTCGAGCCCCACGCACCCGATCAACCCTGCTGGATGGCCCGTCGAGGCGAGCCACGCCGCGACGTTCGCAGCACTGCCCCCGCCGCGCGCCGTGATGACGGCGGGAACATCGCTGCCCGGCACCGGAGTGCGGTCCAGGCGTGCCACGACATCGGTCATCACATCGCCGAGCACGAGTACGCCACGGCGCTCCTTCATGCGGCGTCGCTGCGCGCCACCTGAACGGCGATCTCGGCGGCGAGCGCGGAGTTGTTGAGGATGATCGCGGTGTTGACCTCCAGGCTGCGCCCCCCCGAGGCGCGATGGAAGTGGTCGAGCAGGAAGGGCGTCACCGCCTTGCCGTGGACCCCCTTCTGGCGCGCCCGCTGCAGGCCCTCGTCGAGTACCCGGTCGTGGAGGTCGGGGTCCATCTGGTCCTCCTCCGGGATGGGATGGCCCACGACGACGCTCCCGTTCGTCCCCAGGGCGTCTCGCGCGCGCAGGATGGCAGCGACCTCGCCGGGAGTGTCCACCCGCCACTCGAGGGGCACGCCGGACTCGGAGAGGTAGAACCCGGGGAACTGATCCGTGCCGAAGCCGAGCACCGGGACATTGAGGGTCTCCAGGCGCTCCAGCGTCGCCGGCACGTCGAGGATCGACTTGACGCCGGAGCAGACGACGACGATGGACTCCTGTGCCAGTGTCGCCAGGTCCGCCGACTCGTCCCAGCTGTCGCGCGCCTCCCGGTGGACGCCCCCGAGGCCCCCGGTGGCGAATACGCGGATCCCGACGCGCGCCGCGGCATGGCTGGTCGCGGCTACCGTGGTGGCCCCGGGAAGGCCGCGCGCCACGACGGTCCCGAGGTCCCGCAGGCTCACCTTGACCACGTCGTCCCGGGCGGCGATCTCCTCGAGCTCCTCGTCGCCGAGCCCCACGCGGACCGCGCCGTCGAGGACGGCGATCGTGGCCGGCACCGCCCCCCTCTCGCGCACGGTGGCCTCGACCGCGCGGGCGACCCGGAGGTTCTCCGGGCGAGGCAGACCGTGCGCCACGATGGTGGACTCCAGGGCGACGACGGGGCGGCCCTCGGCGAGGGCCGCGGCGACATCGGGGTGCACGACGAGCGGCTGGATGCTCACCCGGTCACCGTAGTGCCCCACCGGGCATTCTTGTCGGGCCCGGGTGGGAGGATGCCC
Source organism: bacterium (assembly GCA_046096085.1). Taxonomy (GTDB): domain Bacteria; phylum Actinomycetota; class Actinomycetes; order S36-B12; family S36-B12; genus Mxb001. Next base: position 10,455 of record JBJTJS010000309.1, on the reverse strand, counting down.
CCATGACGGACGCCTCGACGCTGCATGGCCAGCTGCGGACCGACATCGAGCGCAGCGGGTACTACCCGGCGCTCGTCTCCGATGCCCTGGAGACCGCCCTGGCCGGCGAGCCGCTGGTCGCCTACGTCGTGCACCATGAGGCCACGTTCGAGCGCGATGAACTCCGCCGCCATGTCACCGTGCTCGTGCTGACACCCACCCGTCTCATCGTGGGCCACACCGACGAGCACGGCCCCGACGACTCGTGCCCGGAGTCCTACGCGAGCGCGTCCACGGAGGCAGTGCGCCTGGAGCGGGTGGACTCGGTGGTCGTCACGCGCGTCGTCGTGAACCCCGCGCGCCATCGCGTGGGAGGGCCCACCCGCGAGGTCGTCCTCACCATCGGGTGGGGTGCGGTCAACCGCATCGACCTCGAGCCGGCCGGCTGCGCGGATCCGGAGTGCGACGCGGATCACGGCTACACCGGGACATCTAGCTACGACGACCTCTCGCTTCGGGTGTCCGAGGCCGCGGACGGCCCCGATGTCGTCGCGCAGGCGCTCACCTTCGCCTCGGCGCTGTCCGAGGCCACCGCGGCGCGGCTGCGCTGACTCACGTGCCCGCGGACCTGCCGGCCATTCCCGCCTTCGGGCGCGCCTCCCTGGGGGAGGTGCTGTCGGCAGCGGCTGCGGCGCTGGGAGTGCCGGCCTTTGCGCAGGCCCCGTCCGCCCTGGACCTCGCGCGGCACGACGCGCTCGGCATCGTCGTGCTGCTCGTCGACGGTCTCGGCTGGGAGGCGCTGCGCGCCCACGCGGCGATCGCGCCAGCGCTGGCGGGGGCCGACGCACGCCCCATCACGGCGGCGTTCCCGACGACGACTCCGGTGGGCCTGGCGAGCCTCGGCACCGCGCTGCCCCCGGGGGGTCACGGGTTGCTGGGGGCCACCTTCCTCCTTCCCGAGGAGGACCGCGTCCTGCACCCCCTCGGCTGGGGCGACGACCCCAGCCCTCTCGCCACCCAGCCGGAGGCGACGGTGTTCGAGGCGTGCGCGGCGGCGGGGTTGCCGGTCCGATCCGTGGGACCGCGGGCCTTCCGCGCGTCGGGGCTCACACGGGCGGCACTCCGGGGCGCGGACTACCGCGGCGCCGACACCGTGGGGGAGTTCGTCGCGGCCGCGGCAGCACCCGCCGGCGAGCGGGCCCTGACCTACGCCTACTGGGCCGACCTCGACAAGACCGGTCACGTCCACGGGGTCGACTCCGAAGCATGGCGGGAGGAACTCCGGCACGTCGATGGCATCGTTGGCCGGCTGCGCGATGCACTCCCGGCCTCGACACTGCTCGTCGTCACCGCCGATCACGGAATGGTGGACTGCGATGGGGACGCTCGCATCGACGTGGATGCCCTGCCCGACCTGGGCGAGGGTGTCGCCGCCCTCGCGGGGGAGCCTCGCATGCGACATGTCTACGCACGCCGCGGGGCGTCGAGAGAAGTGGAGTCGGCGTGGCGCGAGGCGCTCGGCGACAGGGCCTGGGTGCTCGACCGCGCCACGGCCATCGAGAGCGGCCTCTTCGGGCCCGTGGATCCCTCGTACGGCGGCCGTATCGGTGATGTCGTAGCGCTCGCGCGCGAGCGCTACGCGTTCGTCAGCCCGTCCACCGATCCGAACGTCTCGTCCTTGCGCGGGCAGCACGGGTCGGCCAGCCCTGACGAGATGGGCGTCCCCCTCGCGGTGCTGGCCGGGGATCGCTGAGGGCAGGGGAGGGTCGGCGTGGCGCAGCTGGTGTTCTTCTCGGGAACGATGGACTGCGGCAAGTCGACCCTGGCGCTCCAGACGGACCACAACCACTCATCGCGAGGCCGGGCCGGGCTGGTCTTCACCCAGCACGACCGGGCGGGCGATGCCGTCCTGTCGAGTCGTCTGGGCCTGACCACGCCCGCGATCGAAGTCGGGCCCGATTTCGACTTCCGGTCGTGCGTCGTGGACTACCTGTCCGCCGGCCGTCGCCTGGACTACCTCATCTGCGACGAGGCGCAGTTCTACACGCCCGAGCAGGTTGACCAGCTCGCCGAGGTGGTCGACGAGATGGGGATCGACGTCTTCGCATTCGGCATCTCGACGGACTTCCGCACGCGTCTCTTCCCGGGGTCGGCACGGCTCGTCGAGCTCGCGGACCGCGTGGAGGTCCTCCAGGTCGCGAGCCTCTGCTGGTGCGGCGCCCGAGCGACCCACCAGGCGCGCACCGTCGACGGCGTCGTGGTGCGCGAAGGTGACCAGGTCGTCGTGGGGGACGTCGGCGGGGGATCGGTCGCCTACGAGGTCCTCTGCCGCACGCACCATCGACGGGGCATCACGGCGGCGGCTGCGCAGCGCGAGCATCAGTCGCCGCAGCCCCTGCCGTTCGACCGGGAGCCCGGCGGGGACTAGGACTCGGGCTGGCCGGCGCCGAACAGGATCTCGTCCCAGCTCGGAACGCTTGCTCGCCGTCCCCGACGTCCCCGGCCGCCGGGATCGGAGGCCTGCTCGACCTCCGCGTCGGAGGCCTCCGCGGCGACCGCGGCGTCCTCGAGCGACGCGGCAGCCTGGGCGAGGGATCGCTGCTGCGGTGCCGGCTCGGGCGGTCCGTCCGGGACCACGGCGAGCGGCATGCCGTGCGGATGGAGGCTGCGCGTGCGCGGATCGAAGGACCAGCGGCTCTCCTCGACGGACCCGTCGGGCCCGGGGTAGGAGGCGAGGACTGTCCAGCGGCCGTCGTCGCCGCGCCAGGCATCCCAGGTGATGTCATCGACGGATGCGCCGGCCGCGAGAGCCGCGTCGAGGACGGTGGCGTCGAGGGTGGCCCCCTCGGCACCACGGGCGTCACCCCGCACGGTGACCGCGCGGGCCTGCTCGCTCACCCACGCCCGCTCGGCGAGGGGAGGGCCGGCGAATCGCTCGCTGCGCTCGACGGGGAGGGAGTACTCCTCCGCGAGCTCCCGAGGGTCCGCGCCCGCGCGCACGAGGGCCTGGATGTCGCGAGGCGTCAGGGAGTCCAGGGCGCGCTCCTCTCTCTGCGTGCGGGCAGGCGACCTGCCGGGGCCCGCGGCCACGGCCTGCGCGAGCCGATCGTCGATCGCCAGGGTGTACGGCGTCCCCGCGGAGTCTGCCAAATCCAGGGCCGTCCCGTCGCCGGACAGGCCGACGAGGCCCAGCCTCTCCACCATGGCAACCTCCGCAGTCGGGGCTCACCCTACTCTCGCGCGGCGTCCGCGCCGATGACCGGCAGGGGCGCCAGGGACGCGCGGAGTGCGGGGAAGCCCGCGGCGGCGGCGACCAGCGTCGCGAAGCCCGCCGCGATGGTGACGGCGAACCCGGCCCTGCTGCCGCCCTGGTCGACGACGGCGCCCGAGACGGCCGCGGCGATCGCCACGCCCAGCGCGATGGCCGAGACGCACCAGGTGAGGCCCTCGGTGAGCCGCTGCACCGGCGCGATGCGCTCGGTGAGGGCAAAGGCCGTGATGAGGACGGGGGAGACGGCGAGCCCGCATACGAGTCCGACGATGCCGAGGGCCACGAGGTTGCCGGTGAGTGCGAACGCGATCGTGGTGAGAGCGAGGAGCGCGGCGTACACGAGGAAGTGCAGCGGCAGGCGCCGGTCCTCGCGGCCGTGGCTGCGCGCCCCGAGCACGAGCCCCGACACCATCGACCCTGCGGCGTAGAGCGCGAGGACGATGCCCGCGGCGAGCCTCGTCCCTGCCTCGTCGGCAGCCGCGACGACTACGACATCGATGGAGCCGAAGATTGCCCCGGTCGTCGTCATGGCGATGAGGACGACGACGAAGCCGGGACGCCGGAACAGTGACTCGGCGCGCGCCTCGCTCCTGGGGAGGACGGGGGGCTCGGTGGACTTCTGCACGATGAGGAGCGCGGATCCCACGCTCACGAAGAAGACCGTGGCGATGATCGGGGCAGGAGCCCCCAGGAGTACGGCGAGGGTCGTGGCGAGGGGAGGCCCCACGATGAAGATGAGCTCGTCCAGCACGCTCTCGAAGGCGAACGCGGTGCGCAGGCTGGGATGGTCGCCCAGGGCCACAGCCCAGCGGGCCCGCACGAGGGCGCCGGTGGCCGGCTGCGCCGCTCCGGCGACGACGGCGGTCGCGAGGAGCACGGCGAGGCCCCGGCCCGTGAGGGTGGCAGCGACGAGCGCCACCAGGGCGGCCGCGTGCACGGCGACGAGCAGGGTGACGACCGGGCGCTGGCCCCAGCGGTCGACGCCGCGTGCGCCGAGGGGGGCGATGAGGGCGTTCGCGACCGTGTAGGCGGCGGCGACAGCGCCTGCCTCCGCGTACGAACCGCGCAGAGCGCTGACCATGAGGACGATGCCGAGGCCGACCATGGAGATCGGGAGCCGGGCGAGGAACGCCGCCCCGGAGAACCGCGCCGCCCCCGGATGCCGGAGGATCTGCGTGTAGGGGGCGAGCAGGCGCACTCGGGAAGGCTATTCCCGTGCCCCGCGCGGCCGGGAATCACCGGTGCGCCGGACCGCGAAGGAGGGTCGCATGGCCGACGACGCCCTTCACGCGCGCCTGGAGGAGATCGCCCTGCGGGCTGCCCGTGCGGCGGGGCGACTGCTCCTGGACAGGCCGGAGTCCCTCACGCTGACGGCCAAGTCCAGCCCGACGGACATCGTCACCGAGATGGACCGCGCGGCTGAGGACCTCCTGGTGTCGATGATCCTCGCGGAGCGGCCCGACGACGGGATCCTCGGCGAGGAGGGGGGCGCCCGGCATGGGACCTCCTCCGTCCGCTGGGTGATCGACCCGCTGGACGGCACCACCAACTACGTCTACCGGGTTCCGTTCTGGGCGGTCAGCGTGGCCGCCGAGGTCGACGGTCGCGTGGTCGTCGGGGTCGTCGAGGCACCCGCACTGGGCCGGACGTACGCCGCGCGCCGGGGATCCGGAGCCTGGGTGCTCCAGCGCTTCCCGGAGGACACCGGCCCCACGCCACTGCGGGCCAGCGGGCTCGAGGACCTGTCGCACGCGCTCGTGTCGACGGGGTTCGGCTATGCCCCCGAGCGCCGACGGCGACAGGCCGAGGACCTGCGACTCATCGCTCCGAGTGTCCGCGACATCCGCAGGCTCGGCGCCGCGTCGCTCGATCTCGCCTGGGTGGGCGCGGGCAACAGCGATGCCTACTTCGAGAGCGGCCTCAAGCCGTGGGACCTCGCGGCCGGCTGCCTCATCGCCCGGGAGGCGGGGGCCGTGGTCACCGGGCTGCACGGCCGAGAGCCGGACGAGGACCTCGTCCTCGCGGCCGCGCCCGGCATCGCGGCCGAGGTGGGCAGGCTCGTCGATGCCGCCATGGACACCCGGTGAGGACGATGCGGCGGGCGTTCAGTCCAGGCGCCTGAGCTCCGCCGCGTACCAGTGGGCATTGCGCACGTAGGTCCGCACGGCGTGCTCGCGGATCGCGGGATCGGCTCCGTCGGGGACGATGCGGGCGGGCACTCCACGCGCCAGCGCGCCGGGCGGCACGAGCAGCCCGGGTGGGACGAGGGCCCCGGCGGCCACGAGGGCACCGGTCCCGACGACCGCGCGGTGCAGCACGGTGGCGCCTGACCCGACCAGGCTGCCGTCCTCGAGTACGCAGCCCTCGAGATGGGCCAGATGCCCGATCGTGCACTCGTCGCCTACGACCGTGTCGTGCTCTGCCGTGCAGTGGATCACGGTGCCGTCCTGCACTGACGAGCGCGCACCCACCCGGATGGAGCCGTGGTCGCCGCGGAGCACCGCCATCGGCCACACGGTCGACTCGGGACCGATGCGGACATCGCCGATGATCACGGCGTCGGGATGGACGAACGCCGAGGGATCGATGCTCGGGAGGCGATCGCCGAGTGCATACAGGGTCACCGGGCACCCCCTCGTCGTGTCGTCGGTCCGGGGCGGCCACGCCGCCCTGCGGGGCCTCGAGGACCGCCCTTCATCATGCCAGGGCTCGAAGGTCGCGCCGGCGGGCCCCGTCATATCGCAGGGCCGGTGGGAAGGGCAGCGCGGCGCGCCGAGGCGAAGGCGGAGATGTCCGCGCCGGACGCGTGAGGCACAATGGCAGCCCGCGCGGGGCCGCGGGGTCGTCGCATCGTGAAGGGGGCGAGAGGCACAGGCATGGCTACGGACTACGACGCACCGCGCAAGACCGACGAAGAGCTCGCCGAGGACAGCCTCGAGGAGCTGAAGGCCCGCCGGGTCGACAAGGCAGCATCCACGGTCGACGTCGACGAGGCCGAACTCGCCGAGACCCTGGAACTGCCCGGAGCAGACCTCTCCGACGAGAGCCTGACGGTCCGGGTGCTGCCCCGGCAGGCCGATGAGTTCACCTGCAGCCGCTGCTTCCTCGTGCACCACCGCAGCCAACTCGACCACGAGGGCAAGGACGGTCCCGTCTGCCGCGAGTGCGCCTGACGCACGAGTCCTGCGTGACGCGCCGGCGTCAGTCGTCGGCAGCCACCGGAACGGTCTTCGCTGCGGCGCGCTGGATGGCCATGTGGAGCACCGCGGACGTCGTTGCGGTCACGACGGTCCACACGAGCGCTCGCGAGAAGGACACGCTTGGGTCCTCGGGCGTGGGAGGCTTCCGGCCGGTCGCTGTCTCGTAGGCGACGGTGAGCAGTCGCTCGGAGGCCCACATCGCGGCGATCGCCACGAAGGGCGCGGCGATGCGCAGAGCCGGGTGCGCCGAGCGCTCCTCGACGGTGTCGTTCAGGCCCTGATCGGACATTCCTGCCTCCCCGGGGGAATCCTGGTCTCGTGGTGGTTACTGTGCCCGATCGGGTCGGCGGGGGTGCGAGCGGGCCTCGCCCGGGTCCGGACCGGGACGGCCGCTGCGCCGGCCCAGGGCCGACGCGAGTGCCTCCGGTCTCCGCGTCGACACGAGCCAGTAGGGGTGTGGATCCTCGTCGTCCTCGACACCGATGCGGACGCCGCGCGACGTGCTCCACGCCCTGAGCAGCAGGTAGGCGCGCGCGTCGCCGTTGCGCCTCAGCCGCGCGAACTCCTCGGCGTCGAGCGCCTGGACGTCTCCGGCCCGCTCGCGGGGAAGGCGAGCCGGTCCGGCTCGCAGCGCGTGGGCGTCGACCTGGACTACCGGAGACGTCACGACCAGGAAGGCGACTCCGATGACGGATGCGGCGGTGAAGATGACGCCGCCGAGCAGGGCGTCGTAGGCCGCGCCGTAGGCGGTCCCGAGGACGGCCGCCATCCCGATGACGACGAGCCAGACCCACCACGACGGCCACAGTCGCTCGCGGTAGCCCTCCGGCGCTTGCTCCTCGGTTCGGCCGCTCACGCCTCCAGGGTCGCAGGTGACGTGCACCGCCGCCGAGGTGGATAGGGTCGGCCCGTGACGACCGGGGACAACCGTGCGCCGAGGGTGACGCGTCCCGTGCGCTCCGCCACGCCGCCGCCTGGCGTGGGGTTGCCTTCGCGCGCCGAGGGCGCTCCCGAGACAGGTGCGCAGATGCCGAGCCACTACCGCTGGTGCATCGGATGCGGCTCCGACCATCCGGGCGGACTGCACATGCGCATGGTCTCCGTCGACGGCCTGTCGGTCCACAGCGAACTTCTCGTGAGCGAGTACCACCAGGGTGCGCCGGGGCTGGCGCACGGGGGAGTCATGGCGACCGCGATGGACGAGGCGATGGGCGTCCTCAACCGCCTCCTGCGGGTTCCGGCCGTGACAGCGCGCCTCGAGGTCGACTACCGCAGGCCGGTCCCCGTGGGATGCACCCTGCACATCACCTCGAGCATCGTGGGGCAGGACCGGCGCAAGGTCTACACGCAGGCCGCCGCGAGGCTGGACGCGGCCGACGGGCCGGTGGCGATCACGGCGGCCGCCCTCTTCCTCCAGGTCTCGCTTCAGCACTTCGCCGACCACGGGAACCCGGAGCACCTCGCCATCGCCATCGAGGACCGCCACCGCGGAGGGCCCACCTGGGAGTACGAGGTGAACCCGTGAGCCTGGCGGTCGACGTCCTCGTGCAGCGCCTGGACGCGGACCTGCCGATGCCGGCCTACGAGCATCCCGGCGACGCGGGGATGGACCTGCGCGCTCGTCATGACGTGCTGCTCGATCCCGGGCATCGCTGCCTCGTGCCCACCGGGATCGCCCTCGCCCTGCCCGAGGGGTACGCCGCGTTCGTGCTCCCGCGCAGCGGCCTGGCCGTGCGCCACGGACTCACGCTGGTGAACTCGCCGGGGACGATCGACGCGGGGTATCGGGGCGAGATCCAGGTCTGCCTGGTCAACCTCGATCCGGGCGAGTCCGTCGCGCTGCGCCGCGGGGACCGCATCGCGCAGCTGGTCGTGCAGCCCGTCTCTCGCTGCGTTCTCCATGAGGTGGAGCGGCTGCCGGGCAGCCACCGCGGTGACGGCGGGTTCGGGTCGACCGGCCGGTGAGGGCGGGTGGATGCGGCGTACGGTGGGATCCGCGACACGAGGAGAGTGAGTGATGTTCAAGCGCCGCAAGGGCGACTCGCCGGGAGATGCTCCGGGAGATGCCCCGGGAGAGCCCGAGGGCGTCGAGGATGACGGTGACGGCTCTGCCGACGAGGACCGGGCACAGGCGGACGAGGGCGAGGCGGGCCTGACCCCCCGTCCGAACGGCCCCTGGGATGACAGCGAGGTGGAGGGTCCCGAGCCGCGCCTCGACCTCGGCGGCGTGTGGATCCGCGGCTTCGACGGCCTTCACCTTCAGGTGCAGATGGACGAGTCCACCGGCGTCGTCTCCGTGGTGACGCTCACGCGCGGGGATGCCGCGCTGCAGATCCAGGCCTTCGCGGCGCCCCGGTCCGCAGGCATCTGGCCCGACGTGCGCGCCCAGCTTGTCGGCTCGATCACGTCGTCCGGGGGGCTGGTCGAGGAGGCGCCGGGGGAGTTCGGCGTGGAACTGCGCGCCCGGGTCCCGGGCCAGGGCGGTGCGCTGCAGCCGGCGCGATTCGTCGGCGTGGACGGCCCGCGGTGGTTCCTGCGCGGGCTGTACCTGGGATCCGCGGCCGCTCCCGGGGGCGCTCCGGATCTCGAGGATGCCTTCCGCGACATCGTCGTGGTGCGCGGCCAGGATGCGATGGCGCCGGGGGACCTCATCACGATGACGTTGCCCCCGGAGGCGCAGGCCACCCGGATGTAGGCGGCCGCGGCATCGGGGCGGCCGCAGCATCAGGGCAGCCCGGCGGCGCCGGCCGCCAGGGTTCCGAGGGTTCCGAGGCGCTCGGCCAGGGCGGTCCAGGGGATGGGTGCCTCACGCCCGCGGGGCAGGGCCTGGGCCCAGGCGCGGCCCACATCGCGCGGATGGAACGGGTCTGCCTCCCACGTGGCGACGGATGCCGGGCAGGCGAGCGAGCGCAGGTCGGCGGCCGTGGGCCCCCACCCGACCGCGGCACGCTCGAGCGCTCGGGCGAGTTCGTCCTCGTCGTACGACGACCAGGCCAGCGCCAGCAGGTCCAGGATGGGCGCCCGCTCGCCCTGGTCACTGGCGGTGAGGGAGTCGAGGACGCCCGCGATCCCGAGTTGCCGGACCTGCCGAGCGCTCGCGCGCGTGGCGTCGGCCGCGGGACCCGGAGGCCCGGTCCAGGCCGGGAGGGCGAGCACTAGCGTCAACCGCTCCCCGCGCCCGCGCGGGCGGCGCGCGGCCCAGCGCGCGGCGGCATGGGCGCCCAGGCTGATGCCGGCCACGATGCGCTCCGTGCCCTCGTCGAGACCCCGGTCCCAGGCGTCCAGGACGCGCATCACCTCCTCGACGTCCCCGGTGCGGTCCTCCGGGTACGCCACCTCCTGGGCGCCGAGCGAGTCGGGGGGCACGAGGAGGCGCGCCGCGGCGGCACTGGAGCCGGCGCCGTGGCAGACGATGGCGCGGCGGTCCGTCCCGTGCTCCCCTGACTCGCCTCGCGCACCGGCGTCCCGACCCTGGGCCCGAGTGCTCATGGCTCGAGTGTGGCAACCCTGGCGGACGGCCCGCGGGGTAGCCTGGGGTTCTCACCCGAAGGGATGTGCGATGGGCGGTTGGTGGTCCGGCCTGCTGCGCTCCGTGGAGGAGCAGGAGGCCGTCGAGCTCACCGACCAGCGGGTCGAGACGGGCGCCGAGCCCATCTGCGAGTGCACCCGCGGGCAGCGGGTGTCCGTGTGCGGAACCCTGCGATCGGTCACGCTCCGGCCGCGCGCCAAGGCCCCCGCGGTGGAGGCGGAGGTCTACGACGGCACCGGGCACCTGACCCTGGTGTGGCTCGGCCGGCGCTCGCTGCGCGGCGTCGAGGCGGGCCGGATGATCGTGGCCCGAGGGCGCGTCACCTTCCCGCACGGGGACCCGATCATCTACAACCCGGAGTACGACCTGCTTCCGGTGAGCACCTCGTGAGCGAGACGTCCGCGGAGGACCGGGACCCGGTCCCCTCCGCGGAGCCCGGGCCGCACGCGGGGACCGAGCCTGGGGGCGGCGGGCAC
>JBJTJS010000308.1:0-2888 GCA_046096085.1 bacterium | reverse complement strand
GATCTCCTCACGGCGACGGCGAGCTCGGTCAACACCGCCCACGTCAGCCTCGACCTCACGGTCGTGCTGGGCACGGCGTCGCCGTCCGGACTCGACATGGCGTCGGCGTACTCCACGTTCGCCGCGCGCGGGGAGCGTGCGACGCCGACGACGGTGAAGCAGGTCTTCGGGAGCAACGGCGGCCTGCAGTACGAGTGGCAGCCCGAGGTGGAGCGCGTCATCGACACGGAGGTCGCCGACACGGTCAACGAGGCGTTGCAGGCCGTCGTCGGCTGGGGCACGGCGACGGGTGCCCAGCAGCTCGGAAGACCGGCAGCCGGCAAGACGGGCACGAGCAACGAGAACAAGTCGATGTGGTTCGTCGGCTACACCCCGCAGTTGTCCACGGCGGTGCTGATGGCGCGCGAGGATGCGGAGGGCAACCCCATCTCCCTGGACGGCATCGGCGGAGGTGCACCGGCCTACGGCGGCGGGTCGTACCCGGTGGCCATCTGGACGGCCTTCACGTCCGCGGCGCTCGCGGCCCTCCCGGTGGAGGAGTTCGCCGACGCGCCGCAGCCGGCGCCGTCTCCCACCGAGTCGCCGTCGCCGACCGAGTCGCCTTCCCCCACGGAGTCTCCGTCTCCCACGGAATCTCCGACGCCTTCCCCCACGGAGTCCCCGACGCCGGAGCCCACGCCCTCCCCGACGGAGTCGCCGACGCCGGAGCCGACACCCTCCCCGACGGAGTCCCCGACACCGGAGCCGACGCCGTCCCCGGAGCCGACCGAATCGGCCGCGGAGGAGCCGGCGACCGGTTAGGGCTCGTCGGTGACGTCAGCGACCGTGGGGGACACGGCGGCGATGAACGCATCGGCAGACAGCGCCACGGCGACGTTGCGCGCTCCCGTCCCCAGCGTGATCTCGCGCCCTCGGATGCGCTCGTCGGCGATGACGGGCAGTTCCAGGCCGAGCGGGGTGATCGTGCCGCGCTCGTACCCCGTGACGGCGCGTGCCGTGTCGGCATCCGGCATGGACAGGCGGCTGGTGCCGAGGAGTGCACGGAGCTTGGGCCACGACAGGCTGCGATCGCCGGGGACGAGGACGAGCACGTGATCGCCCTCGGATCGGCGTACGACGAGGGTCTTGACGACGTCGCAGGGCTCGACCCCCGCCGAGACCGCGGCCTCCTCCACCGAGGTGACGTGGCCGTGGTGGATGACCCGCGGGTCCAGGCCCAGCGCGCGGGCGGCGTCGATGCCGGGGGCCTCGGTCATGGGGGTCATCCTGCCGTCGAGGCCTGCGGGATCGGCGAATGGACCCGACGACGCAGCCGCGGCCGAGGGCTGACCGATGATGACCGGCCCGGCATAGCAAGATGGGCGGGTGAGCACGCCCACGCCGCCTCCCGTGGTGGCGCCCACGGTGAGCGACCCCGTGGCCCGCTCGAGCTCGGCCTTCGCGGGAGGCCCCCTGGGCAGGTTCGCCCTCGTCGGGGGCGTGGGGTGGTGGACGCCGGTGCGCGTCCTCATCGTGCTGTCGGCGATGTCCTACGGCCTCGGCGTCATCCTCGACTTCTCGTGCATGTCCAACGGGTGGGCGTCACCCGACCGCTACGAGGCGCTGTGCTACTCCGACATCCCGCCGCTGTACGTGCTGCGCGGCTTCTCCGAGGGATACCTGCCGTATCTCCAGACGTCGCCGACGGGCGAGGTGCTGGAGTACCCGGTGCTCACGGGCGTCTTCATGCAGATCGCGGCGTGGGTGATGAAGCCGATCCTGGCCGTCATGCCCTCGGCGGACCCGAGCCTGGCGTTCTTCGCCGTCAACGTGATCCTGCTCTTCCCGTTCCTGCTCCTCGCGGTCAGCGCGCGCGCGCGCTTCGGGCGCGCCCGCCCGTGGGATGCCGCGATGATCGCGCTGGCGCCCACGATGATCCTCGCTGCCACCATCAACTGGGATCTCATCCCGATCGGGCTCGTCATGGCGGCGATCCTGCTCTGGGCGCGACGGCATCCCACCTGGGCCGGCGTACTCCTCGGGCTCGCGGTGGCAGCGAAGTTCTACCCGCTCGTGCTGCTCGGCCCGTGGTTCCTGCTGTGCCTGCGCGCCGGCCGGTTGAAGGACTTCGCCAAGCTGCTCGTGGGCACAGTGCTCGCCTGGCTCGTGGTGAACCTCCCCTTCATGCTCTTCGCCTGGGAGGGCTGGTCGCGCTTCTATGGCTTCAGTCGCACGCGGGGGCAGGACTTCGGCTCGGTCTGGTACGCCGCCTCGCTGTGGGGCATCCCGTCCATCCCGGCGGACCTGCTGAACTACGCCGCCACGGGGACGTTCCTCGTCCTGTGCGTGGGCATCGGGGCGCTCATCCTCTTCGCACCCGAGCGACCGCGGCTCATCCCCATGCTGTTCCTCGTGGTGGCGGCGTTCGCGGTGACGAACAAGGTGTACTCGCCGCAGTACGTGCTGTGGCTGGTGCCCCTCGCCGCGCTCGCCCGGCCGAAGTGGCGGGACTTCCTCATCTGGCAGGCCGCGGAGGTGATGTACTTCGCGGCGATCTGGTGGTACCTCGCCGGGTACGGCGTCGAGGAAGCCAAGGGCATGACCCCGCAGTGGTACGCGTTCTTCACCTTCCTGCACGTCGTCGCGACGCTGTGGTTCGCGGCCCTCGTCGTACGTGATGCGATCTATCCGCAGGACGACATCGTGCGGACCGACGGCGTACCCGCTGATGAGGACGACCCGGCCGGCGGCTGCCTGGACGACGCACCGGACGTGCTGCCGTGGCTCAAGCACCGGCGGCCGCGGCAGCCGGAGCCCGAGCCGCAGCCCTAAACGGCGTTGAGTGGCGGGGGGGGGGGGGGCCCCCCCCCGCGGGGGGGGCCCCCCCCCCCCCCCCCCCCGCCCCGGGG
>JBJTJS010000307.1:0-2712 GCA_046096085.1 bacterium | reverse complement strand
CCGGGGCGCGGTCGCCGCGGGCGCCCGCCGCGACGCGGCCGCCGGCGCTCACCGGCGCGGGCCCGAGCCGCTCGACGAGGCGCGCGCGGAACGGCCGCCCCCGCTCGCCCTCGCCCCGGCGCGGGGCGCGGTTGGCGAGGTCGAGCTGGGGCGGCCGTTCCTCGCGCGCCTCGTCGAGCTGCTCGGGCCCGCGCAGGTGATCGCCGTCGGCCGCGTCGCGGAGGGCTCACTCGGCGACCTCGCGACAGGGCGTGTGCGCCATCCGGCGCAGGGCGGGGCGACGCAGTGCCGCGAGGGCCTGCGCACGCTCCTCGGCTAGCTGTTCAGCCTATGAGCGCGTCAGGGACGGCAGGTGCCGCGCACGACGTCGCCCGGATCCTTGATGTACCGGGTATGCGCAGCGGCGCCGCAGACGATCGTGTCGCCGCCCGCGCCGTCGCGCGCGTTGATCAGCACCCGTCCGCGGACCGACGTGAACGTGTCGTGGCCGGAGTCGCCGATCAGGAGCGTGCGACCGGGAGCGGAGCCGACCAGCGCATCGTCGCCGGGACCACCGCGTCCGACGCCGTTCGTCGCGCTGACGCGCACGGTGTCGCTGCCGAGACCGGCGCTTCCGATCGCGCCGGTATGGCGCACGAGCACGGCGTCATCGCCGCCACCGCCGTACACGAGCCCGCGCGCCTTCCCCGAGCGCACCACATCGTCGCCCTCCGACCCGTAGCGGCGTCCGCTGCCATCGGCCCGCGCGCCGGCGGCGGCGTCGCGGCACGTGACGACCGCGAGCACCGAGGCGCGCCGGGCGATACGGGGCACCCGGATCGTCGCCGCCTGCGTGGAGTAGTCGGCGGTCGGCAACGTCGGGTTGTCGACGGTGGCATTCGACAGGGCGGCATCGGCGGTGATCACGTGGAACCCGGTCGGGCAGGCGATGCGCTTCGTGCCGCGGGATTCGAACCGCCGCGTGATGACGTGGAGATCGGTCGCCGTCGCCTGCGTGCGCAGCGCCGCATGCGTGGGACCTCGGTACGGGGCCGGCGGATACGGGTTCTGCGGTGATCCGGCGGGGGCCTGGTTGCACGGGAAGTCGAAGTAGTACGCGTTGGACACCGCGATCGTGTCGTAGGAGACGTTCGCGGTGCAGCCCCAGGAATCGCCATCCGAGTCGTAGGCCGAGCAGGTTCCGTTCGACCCGGACGGCATGCTCCATTCGAGTTGCGCATCGTTCTCGGTCGTGAAGCTCTGGTAGTAGACGCCCGTGGCCCAGTCGTGGGTGTAGAGATCCCAGTTGGTGGGCGACATGGACTGCGACCAGTAGTCGATCGCGATTGCCCACGTGATCTCGCTCGAATCGGCCCAGGTGCAGGTCTCGAAGGGGAACAGCGTCCCGGAGGGATCGCCGACCTGCGAGTCCCACGTGCTGAACGGGCCGAGGCTGTTCTCGCCGGAGCTGATCGCCCCGACGCAACCCCAGCCGCCATTCGAGTAGTACGCGTACGGCCCGATGTAGGTCGTCGCGCAGCTCGTCGCGAACCCCTGCGCGCCCGCCGATGGCGTGCCGCCCGAGGCGAGCGCCACCAGCAGCGCGATGACGATCAGGAGCGGCAGGAGCGCAGAGCGACGCATACGCGGGGTCCTCTCGAAGGGCGGCGATGTCCGCCGTCTGCCGACAACTGTAACAACGGGCGCGGAAGATCAACCGGCAGACCCCGCGAGGCCGCGGGCGCACCAGTCGCTCCACGAGCCGGCGTAGAGGCGCACGTCATCGCGGCCCTCGTCGGCGAGGCGGAGGATCAGCGCCGCGGCGGTCACGCCGGAGCCGCAGTAGGCGATCGGCGCCTCGTCCGCGGCGAGCACCTCCGGCCCGACCGCGTCGGGCGCGTTGAAGGGGGCGTTGACCGCCCCGGCGATATGGCCGGCGACCGGATCCATCGGCTCGACCTCGCCGCGGTAGCGCTCCGGCGCGCGCGCGTCCATGACGAGCACGCCGCGCCCGAGGGCCGCCTGCACGTCCCCCGCGTCGACGAGGTCGCCCGTGCGCACGGGTCCGAGCTCGAGGTCGCCGGCGAGCGGGGCCGGGTCGCCGGTCTCCAGGGGGCCGCCCCAGGCGGCGATCCCGCCGCGCAGGACGCGGCTCTCGACGCCGTGGTGGCGCAGGACCCACCACGCCCGTGCGGCGCCGCCCGTGCCGTCGTCGTAGAGGGCGATCGGCACGCCGGCCTGCGCGCACGGAGTCCGCCAGGGCATCGCGCTCGGGCAGCGGGTGGCGGCCACCGAGGCGGTCGTCGCGCATCGGCGCGCTGAGGTCGTCGTCGAGGTCGAGGTAGCGCGCGCCGGGGATGTGCCCCTCCGCGAAGAGGAGGCGCCCCACGCCGTGCTCGCCGAGCCGGAAGCGGCAGTCGACGACCTGGACCGCGGCCGCGGCGTGCAGGTCCGCGAGCTCGTCGGGCTCGATCATGGGGCTCGTCATGGCGCCTCCTGCGGCTGGCTCAGGCGCGGCTGGATGCGCAGCCCGCGCGCGTGGTCGACGTCGATCTGGATCGTGGTGTGGTCGATCGCGCAGTGCGCCTGCAGGACGCGCTGCACGCCGTCCAGCGCGTCCTGCAGGCGCACAGCCCGATCGACCAAACCACGATCCAGTTCCACGTCGACCACGCGCGCGGGCTGCCCAACCATCCGCGCCTGAGCCAGACGCAGGCGGCGGCAAGAGGAGCC
>JBJTJS010000306.1:0-2638 GCA_046096085.1 bacterium | reverse complement strand
ATGAGGAGGACGTCGTCGACGTCGTCGCGCAGGCGCACGCGCACGGGGGCGCCGGCCGCGAGCGTGGGGAACTCCGAGGTGAGGACGTCGACGATGAGCGTCTGCCTTTCGCGCTCGACGATGGCACGCGTCAGTGGGCCCAGGAAGGTCGTCTCCCGCACGGTGCCGTCGCCCGCAGGGTCAAGGTCCACCGCGAGCTGCTCGGGACGCACCACCGCGAGGGAGGCCCCCTCCGACGCGGGACGCCCCGGGACCACGCGGTTCAGCACCCGCCAGCCGCCGTCGACAGGCTCCGAGGGGACGCGGTTGACCGTGCCGACGAACCCCGCGACGAACGCAGTGGCGGGGCTCTCGTACAGCGCGCGCGTGGGGTCGAGCTGCTCGAGCACACCGTGGCTCATGACGCCCACGCGGTCGGCGATCGCGAGCGCCTCGTGCTGGTCGTGCGTGACAAAGAGCGTCGTGACGCCGACCTCCCGCTGGACCCGCCGGATCTCCTCGCGCAGGGAATCGCGGACCTTGGCATCCAGCGCGGACAGGGGCTCGTCGAGGAGGAGCAGTCGTGGCTGCGAGGCCAGGGCTCGCGCCAGGGCCACGCGCTGGCGCTGCCCTCCCGACATCTGATGGGGGAACTTGTCGGCGTGCTCGGTGAGCCCGGTGATGGTGAGGAGGCGGTCGACGGTCTCCTTGCGCTCGGCCGTGCCGGCCTTGCGCAACTTCAGCGCGAAGTCGACGTTGGCGCGGCCGGTCATGTTCGGGAAGAGGCTGTACTCCTGAAACACCATGCCGAATCCGCGCTTGGGGGTCGGGACCTCAGTGATGTCCTCGCCCCCCACCTCGACCGTCCCTGCATCGGGCTTCTCGAAGCCGGCGAGGATGCGCAGGGCGGTCGTCTTGCCGCAGCCGCTGGGGCCGAGCAGGCAGATAAGCTCCCCGGACTGGATCTCCAGGTTGAGGTCCTTCAATGCCACGGTGGACCCGAAGGACTTGCGCACGCCGACCATCCGGACCCCGGTCATCAGACTCCCGCCGCCTGCAGGTCCATACCGCGACGCCGCAGCGCGCGGACTCCGATCCAGATGATGAGTGCGGTGAGGAGCATCACGGCCAGCGCCAGCGCCATGCCGGCCCGGGGCTCCGACCGCTGGAACTCCGCCATGAACGTCGGCAGCGTCTCCTTGAGGAGCAGGGCGGCGAAGGCGAACTCGCCGAGGACGAGCGCTGCCGTGAGGACCGATGCGGCGATGATCGCGCCGATCATGTTGGGGACGAGCACTCGCACGATGATGGTGAACGTCGAGGCGCCCATGACGCGAGCCGCCTCGTAGAGGGTGCGCGCCCCGATCGCCCGCAGTCCGGCGTCCAGGGCCCGGTAGGAGAACGGCATCGCCCACAGCACGTAGAAGGGCACGAGGCTGTAGGGGCTGGCGAGGAACCACGGCACCGTGTTGCGGAAGGTCGCCGCCACCCCCACCACCAGGGCGATGGGCGGCACGACCCAGGGCAGGAGGGTGATCCCGGCCATCAGGGTGCGCATGCGCGGTGCGCGGATCTCGACCAGCGCGGCGACGGGGAGGAGCAGCACCAGCGTGACGAGGATCGACAGGACCATGAGCTGCAGGCTCGTGATCGCCGCCTTCTGGAACTCCGGATTGGCGAAAACCTCCAGGAGGCCGCTGATGCTCCATCCCTCGAGGAGCTTCTGGGGGGTGAGCAGGACCACCGGCACGGACTGGAAGGCGAATCGAGCCATGGCGAGCAGGGGCACGAGGAAGTACAGGGCAACCGCGATGAGGAAGACGTTGCGCAGGATCCTCATGCGGACGCCCATTTCGCGGTGCGCCGCTGCAGCACGGCGATGAGTACGAGGCTCGCGAGCAGGATCGTGATGGTCCACAGGACGATCGCGTAAGCGAGGTCCTGCTCGCCGGTGATGACGTTGCCTTGGAGCAGGAAGCGGATCTGCAGCGGGACGATCTGCGCGCCGGGGTTGAGGACGTAGGCGGTCGCATACGCGGCGAAGGCATTGACGAAGAGGAGGAGCAGGCCGCCGAGGAAGGCGGGGATGAGCAGGGGAAGCGCGACGGACCGCCAGTACCTCGCGCTGCTCGCGCCCATGATGGAGGCGGCCTCCGCCCAGGTCCGGCGTAGGCCTCCGACGGCGGGCATCATCACGAGGAACATGAGCGGGATCTGGAAGTAGAGGTAGACGAGGACGAGGCCCCAGAACTCCGACAGGCTGAAGCCGGACTCGGTCACGCTGACCCCGGCCAGGCCCAGGAGCTTCGTGATGATCCCCTGGGTCCCGAGGGCCGCGATGAACGCGAATGCGAGGGGGATGCCGCCCAGCTGGGCCGCGACGGCGAACCAGGAGTCCACGGTGGACCGAAGCCACCTCGGACGGGACAGGCTGTGCAGGCTCAGGGCCACGAGCAGGCCGACGACGCCCCCGATGAGGGCGCTGGTGAGGCTGAGGGAGAGGGAGTTGACGAAGGCCGTGCGGTAGGAGCCCTCGAGGGCCCGCTGCAGGGCGCCGAATCCGAGGGTGCCGCCCGGCGTGAAGGCCTTGATGGCCAGGCCGATCGTCGGGACGAACAGGAAGAGGCCGACGAAGGCGAGGAACGGCACCGCGACCACC
>JBJTJS010000305.1:0-4672 GCA_046096085.1 bacterium | reverse complement strand
GAGTCGGCGCGCTCACGAGTCACCCCCAGAGGTCTCGGTGCTGGTACTCCCGGTGCCCGGGGCGGGCGCTGCAGGGGCCGCGGCAGCGGCGGACGCCTGCCGGGCGTCCTTGGATCGGGCGCGGTCCGAAGCGCCGCACGCGACGCAGTACATGGCCTCGACCAGGAGCGGCATCTCGCACTCGGCGCAGAAGTCGTCCGGGCCCGAGGACCACTTCGACGACCCCGCGCGCGCCGCAGCCTCGAGGGCACCCTCGACGAGCGCCCGCTGCAGCACGGTCCGCAGCCGGAGGATGACGGCGCCGGCGACGAGAAGCGCCCAGACCATCCCGAGGATCAGGCCGGTCGTGCCGGTGAGCAGGCCGGGGAGGTAGAGGCCGCCGTTGAAGAGGATGAGGATGATCATCGCCTCGATGGTGCGGATGATGAACCTGCCCGAGAAGCCGTCGTAGCCCTCCCCGAGCCCGGAGAACTCGGCCGCGGCGATGCCGACGGCGCAGCCGTACACGATCGGCTTGAGGAAGGCCACGTTGACGATGACGGGAAGCCACACGGCGAGGTCGGATCCGCAGGAGGTCCCCCCTCCGATGACGAGCCAGTTGACGGTGAGGGTCTCGAAGCACGCGTAGGCGACTCCGGAGACCACTCCGAAGGTCAGCCCGTCCATGAGGTCGTCGAACTTGGGCCGCGACGCGAGGAACATGGGCCCGATGAGCATCAGGATGACCGCGATGACCGGCGCCACGACGCAGGGGATGAGCAGTCCCCAGAGATTGAAGACGCCGAATGCGGCGTCGGTGGAGGCACCGGGGATCGACTGCAGCCAGGTTCGCCAGGCGTAGGTGAAGCCCACGGCGAGGACGGCGCTGAGCACGAAGGCGCCCAGCACGACCGAGACGGGCTGGTCCTCCCACAGGTTGACGTCGTACAGGTAGAGGATGAAGACGACCGGGACGACGAAGGCGGCGGTCACCAGGGCGAAGGACGGTTGCCCCAGCAGGACGGCGATGATGGGGATGGCCACGCCGATGAGGAAGGCCAGCTTGTAGGTGCGAGCCGACTGTGCCGATGCGTATGGCATGACCGTGGACACCAGGGCGAAGGACGCCACCGACTCGTTCGGCTGAGCCGCATACGGGCGCTTCTGCGGCGCGTGACCCACCGGGTTTCCGCAGCCCGCGCAGAAGCGGGCGCTCGGCGGATTGTCGCGATTGCATGCCGCGCAGTGAGTGGTCGCAGCCGCAGTGCTCTGCTCGGACATGGGTCCTCCTAGCCCCTAGCCCCAGTCGGCGCTGTCATCGTAGGGCCGCCGGCTCCCCCGGCAGACTCTCCTGCCGATAACGCAGCCTCAGAATGAGCGCCGACCCTCGCGTTCGCCCGGCATGATGGGCTCGACGGGCGCATAGTCGTCCTCGGGGTGCGTACGCCACCGACGCAGGAGGTTGCTCGTGCTACGCAACGCAGGCATCACGCCCGCGACGTCGCGGTCGCGGTGGTCGGGCCTGGTGCTGTTGTGCGTGGGTCTGTGTGTGGGTCTGTGTGTGGTGCTGGCGGGGTGCGTGACCGGGGTCCGGGTGATGCCGGGCTCGGAGCCGGTGTCGCCTGAGCCGTCTGGCCCGGTCGTGGTGGGCAATGATGCCGCGTCGGATCCGGTACTGGCGTCCCCGGTCTACTCCCTGCAGGTCGGGGAGGCGGCCCAGCAGGCCCGGGTGGCAGAGATCTCCGCGGTCGTGCAGCGGCTGCGCGATCAGACCACGTCGGGATGGCAGGCGCGGCAGAGCGACATCAACGGGTGGGCCGCGGAGCTTTCCGGCGGCAGCTTCCCCGCGCCCGGCGACCCGGTCGCGGTCCCCGCCGCATTCCTGGAGCAATTCGGCTCGGCGTTCGGGCCTGCCTCGGGACTGACGTTCCAGTCCAGCGAGGACGCCGCGGGACTCACCACCGTCCGAGTCGGCCAGGCCGTGGGCGAGGTCCCCGTCGACGGCGCCTCCCTCATCGCCTCGGTCCGCCGCGGCGACGACGGCGAGCACCTGGTCTCGGTGCGCGGACTGCTCATCGACACCACCGGCGCCGCGGACACCCCCCAGATCACCGCGGCCCAGGCCGAGGACATCGTCGCCAACGCCGTCGGCGCCCCCCCGAGCCCCGGCGCCGCCCTGGTCATCACCACCTCCCAGGGCCAGGCCCGCCTCGCCTGGAGCGTCCTGGTCACCCAGGGACCCACCAACGCGCAGGACTCACCCCTGGGCGCCTCCTTCGCGTTCCCCGCCCGCGTCTACGTCGACGCCCTCACCGGCGCCATCCTCGGCTCCCGGCCCACCGCCACGACCCCCACCGGCAGCGCCCGCCTCACCCGCACCACCTCCGCGGCTCCCGCTGTCGACCAGGCCACCACCACCGCCGTCGACTACGGCTACTACGACTTCACCATCCCCACCGGCGGCAAACCCATCACCATCGACGCCAACTACCTCGGCCTGCTGCCCATCACCGTCAACGCAGAACAACTCCCCGACGGCACCATCGTCATGATCGACGCCACCGGCCCCCAAGCCAACAAGACCACCAAGAAAGGCGTCATCGTCGTCCTCGACGGCACCGACGCCAACCCGCAGGCCGGCTACCTCGGGGAGGTGGCCACGTATCCCAGCGTCGATGCCGTTACCGACGACGCCCTCTACGCCATGTGGGCGGCACGGCAGACTCTCGACTACCTGCAGCGGGTGCACGGCCGACTGTCCTTCGACGGCAAGAACAGCCCGCTTCCCATGGTGATCAACTACACCGAGGGTGACGCCTGCTACGAGAACGCGTACTTCGCGACCGCTCCGGGGCTCTCGCACATGGCCATCGGCGTGCCCTGCCGCGATGCGCAGGGCAAGGGGCTCCCCACTATGGCGGCGATCGAGGTCATCGGGCACGAGGTCGGCCACGGAGTCGTCAATTCCTCCACCGACTTCCACGGGATCACCGTCGCGCAGAGCGCCCTCGACGAAGGCACGGCCGACTACCTCGGGCTCGCGGTCCGCAACGAGGCGTTCGGCGCGTCGTCGCCGATCCTCGCCGGGGACGTCTGCGCGGCCGGCCAAATCCGCGGGTCGTTCTGCCAGCAGTGGCGTGACGGAGTCGGGCTGCGCAGCGCCAACACGGGCGCAACCTTCGACCAGTACCTCTTCACCCTCCAGGACCCCTTCAAGACGACGACGGAGATCTACGGAGACGACGGGCACATCAACGCCATGGTGTGGACCAATGCGCTCTGGCAGGCCCGCAACGCCGTCGTCGCACTCGACACCGGTGACCCCGCCACGTCCGAGCGCGGAAGGCTATTCGACCGGGCCGTGCTCCGCGCCGCCACCACCTACTTCACGTCCAACATGGACATCGCCACGGCCGCCGACGGGGTGCGCCAGGCCGCCTCCGACCTCGGCATGACCCCCCAGGAACAGCAACTCATCACCGACCGCTTCCGCGCCAACCGGCTCTGCCGCGACTGCCAGGCCCCCCTGAAGTCCGCGGGCGTGGCGCTGCCGGTGGCCGTGTCCGCCCAGCTCAAGAGCAGTCCCGTGGCCGCGGGGGATCGTGTCGTCTACATGCTGCAGACCGCTGACGAGCCGCCGGGGGCCGTGGTCGCCACCCCCGGGGAGACCCGGCAGCAGCGCGTGGGGCCGCCCGCCACCCTGACCGCGACGATCGGAGCGTCCGGCAACCTGGTGCTCCAGGGGCAGCTGAACTACAGCGACACGGGCCAGTTCGCCGGCGCGGTCCTGGGCCAGGCCGACCTGTCCACGGGGACCACGTCCGTCATCGCCGAGGACATCGAGCCCGCGGTGGCACCCGATGCGAGTGCGCAAGCCTCGGTGTGGGTCGACCAGGACAACGGCGTGCACTACCGCCCCCACGCGGGCGGATCGGCCAAGGTCCGCCCCTTCGACGAGCGCGTGGCCCTCGTCGCCACCAGTGGCGACCGGGTCGCCGTCCTCACCGCTGATGGGACCCTCTCCCTGTGGACCGTGTCCACCAACGGCCTCGTCGTCCTCGACCGCTTCAGCCCTGAGCCCCTCGCCTCGTTCTGGCCGGCCGACTGGCTGATCCCCACGGGCTCCCTGGACATGTCCGGCGACCGCATCGCGGTGGTCGCCACGACCCTGCGGCCGGGCTCGGTGGCGGTCTACGACCTTGCGGCCGGGACCAAGACCACCTACTCCAGCAATGCGCTTCCGCTCGGCGTCGCCATCAACGGCGACTACGTCGTCTGGGTGGAGAACCTCGGTCCCCAGGACAGTCCCGTCCTCAGCGACGACGCACCCCAGGCCATCCCCGACACCCGGCTCGTCGGATACGCCTTCGGGAGCGCGCAGTACTACGAGATGGCGGAGAACAGGGGCCAGCAGGGCTTCCCGTCGCTCAGCGACCAGATCCTCACCTGGCAGGAGAGCGCCAACGGCAGCAGCGACATCTACGCGTACTCCCTGAGGTAGGCCTCAGGGCAGGAAGTAGATCGGGTTCGGGAGCAGGAAGCCCGCCCGCAGGTTGCCGAGGGCCATGTCGCTGATCTGGTCGCCGACGCTGGCCACGATTCGCGAGCCCTCGCGGCGCAGGTGGCCGCGCACCTTGGACTTGAACACGCTCGCGGAGTCCGTGTCGTCCGTCGGCGTGAGAATGAGGCGGTC
>JBJTJS010000304.1:0-3452 GCA_046096085.1 bacterium | reverse complement strand
CCCCTACTTGTGCAAGGATGCGAAGGCCATGTCGACGATGGATCCGTCCCGGACCGACCTTGGGTTCACCGACCCCGATCCGCGACGCTCGGGGCCCCTGGATCGCATCCCCTCGATCGTGCTGCCGATCGCGTCGGTGCTGCTCGCGTTCGCGGTCGGCGCCATCCTCATCTGGCTGCAGGGCGTCAGCCCGCTGCGTGCCTACGCCGTGCTCTTCAGCAACGCCCTGGGCACTCCGGAGGGGCTCCTGCGGGTCATGGAGAAGTCGACCCCGCTCATCCTCACCGGCCTGGCGGTCACGGTCGGCCTGCGCGCGGGACTGTTCAACATCGGCGCGCAGGGCCAGCTGCTCGTGGGAGCGATCGGGGCCGCGTGGGCCGGCTACCACTTCCAGCTCCCACTCATCGTCCACCTCCCCTTCGCCATCCTCTTCGGCATGCTCTGCGGCGCCGCCTGGGCGTCCATCGCCGGCGTTCTGCGCGCCTATCGCAGCGTGTCGGAGGTCATCACCACGATCATGCTCAATGCGATCGCGATCGCCCTGGTCGACTACCTGGCGAGCGAGCCGTTCAAGGAGGACGGGCAGCCGCTCACGAGGACGCCGGCCATCGCCGACACGGCCGCGCTCCCGGTCTTCGGGCTCGTGCCTTCGGGGTTCCTCCTCGCGCTCGCCGTCGCGGTGTTCTTCGGGTGGTTCCTCACCCGGACGACGCAGGGCTTCCGCTTCAACACGATCGGCCTCAATCCCTCGGCAGCCCGCTATGCCGGGATCTCCGTCAAGGGGACGATCGTGCTCGCCATGGCGGTCAGCGGAGCGCTCGCGGGCCTCGGCGGGGCCATCGAGACGCTCGGCGTCACCGGCCGGTTCGAGCCGGCCTTCAACGCGGGCCTCGGGTTCGACGGGATCACCATCGCGCTGCTCGCCCGGGCCAACCCCATCGCCACGATTCCCGCGGCCCTGCTCATCGGCACCATGCGCACCGGGGCAGCGGCCCTGCAGTTCCAGACCGGCATCGAGCCTGAGGTGGTCGACGTCATCCTGGCGATCACGCTCTTCTTCGTGTCGGCTCCCATCGTGGCCCGCCTGCTCTTCCGCAACCGGAACATCAAGCAGACGACCGTGACCTCCGGGTGGGGATCATGAGGGCCCGCTACGCCTACGCGCTCACGATCATCATCGGCGTCGCGATCCTCGTCTTCTATGCGATGGACCAGGTGCGCACGGTCTCCGTGCTCGCCTTCTCGCTGCGCTACGCCGTCCCCCTGATCCTCGCGGCGATGGTCGGGATCATCTGCGAGCGCAGCGGCGTCATCAACATCGGCATCGAGGGCCAGATGCTCATGAGCGCCTTCGCCGGATTCTTCGGCGCGGCGGTCACGGCCAACCTCATCCGGGGCACTCTCATCGGCGTGGGCACGGGCATGATCATGGGCGCCTTCCTCGCCGTCGGCGCGGTCACGTGGAAGATGGACCAGATCATCGCGGGGACGGTCATCAACATCCTGGCCGTGGGACTCACCAGCTTCTTCTACGCGCAGGGCAATGTCCTGCCCGGCAACACGCCGATCGTCGCCATCCCGTTCCTGTCGGACATCCCTCTCGTGGGTCCGGTGCTCTTCGAGAACGGGCTCTTCACCTACGCGGCGCTCATCATCCCGCTCGTGCTGTGGGTCCTGATCTTCAAGACGCGCTGGGGCCTGCGCACCCGCGCGGTCGGAGAGAAGCCGAGTGCCGCGGACACGTCCGGCGTCGGCGTGCAGGGCCTGAGGTTCTGGAACGTCACCATCGCCGGTCTCCTCGCGGGCATGGCCGGGGCCTACCTCGCCATCGAGGCGACCGGCACCTTCGAGCGGGGATTCACGGCGGGGCGCGGATTCACCGCCCTCGCGATCATGATCTTCGGCGCCTGGAACCCGATCGGCGCCCTGGGCGCGGCGTTCTTCTTCGGGCTCACCCAGGGCCTGGCCAGCCAGTTGCAGGCCGACGAGGTCGTCGCCATCCCCCAGCAGTTCATCAACATGCTGCCCTACGTCCTCACCATCGTCCTGCTCGCCATCGTGTCCGGTCGCGTCAAGCCGCCCGCCGCCGTCGGCAAGCCCTATGAGAAGGACTGAGATGGGCGACGGCCAGCGGCGCATCCTGCTCGAGGCGAAGGGTCTCACCAAGAGGTTCCCGGGCGTCCTCGCCAACGAGGACGTCTCCCTCACGCTCCACGAGGGCGAGGTCCTCGCGCTGCTCGGGGAGAACGGCGCGGGCACGAGCACCCTGGTGAAGATGATCTCCGGGCTGTACGCCCCCGACGAGGGCGTCATCGAGATCAAGGGCGAGGCGGTCCGTCTCGCAGGCCCCCGCGACGCGATCCGCCGGGGCATCGGCATGGTCCACCAGCACTTCCAACTCGTCCCCGTCTTCACCGTCGCCGAGAACGTCATACTCGGCGACGAGCCAGTCCGCTGGCCCTTCGTCAACCCGAAGAAGGCGCGCGCGCAGGTCGCGCGCCTGGCCGAGGAGTTCGGCCTGAAGGTCGACGTCGACGCTCGCGTCGAGGACCTCCCCGTCGGGACCCAGCAGCGGGTGGAGATCCTGAAGGCGCTCTACCGCAAGGCCGACATCCTCATCCTCGACGAGCCGACCGCGGTGCTCACCCCGCAGGAGACCGACGACCTGCTCCGCGTGGTCCGCGGCTTCGCCGACAGCGGCGTCGGCGTCGTCTTCATCACCCACAAACTGCGCGAGGTGCTCGCGATCGCGGACACCATCGAGGTGCTGCGCGGCGGCCGCCAGGTGGGGACGACCACTCCGTCGCAGACCGACCAGGCGGGCCTGGCCGAGTTGATGGTGGGCCGCGGAGTGCTGCTCTCCGTGGAGAAGGCACCGGCGAAGCCTGCCGACGTCGTGCTCGACGTGGTCGCTCTGTCCGCCAAGGACGACCTTGGCCTGCCCGCGGTCCGGGACGTCACACTCGAGGTGAGGGCGGGGGAGATCCTCGGCATCGCCGGCGTGGAGGGCAATGGCCAGCGCGAGCTCGTCCAGGCGATCACGGGCCTGCGCCGCTGCACCGCCGACCGGGTCACCGTGCGCGGGGCGGACATCCTCAACAGCTCGCCCCGCCGCATCCACGACCTCGGCGTGGGTCACGTTCCGGAGGACCGCGAGGCCGATGGCCTGGTCGGCCCCTACTCCGTGGCGGACAACCTCGTGCTCGACCGCTACGACGAGCCGGAGTTCGCGAGCCGCGGCGTGCGCAAGCGCGGTGCCGTCGACGCGCTGGCGACCGACCTCGTCGAGCGCTTCGACATTCGCACCCCGGGGATCTCCACCACGGTGCAGTCCCTGTCGGGCGGCAACAAGCAGAAGGTCGTCATCGCCCGCGAACTCGCCGCCGACCCCGTCCTGCTCGTGGCCGCCCAGCCGACGCGCGGCGTCGATGTCGGCTCCATCGAGTTCATCC
>JBJTJS010000303.1:0-3387 GCA_046096085.1 bacterium | reverse complement strand
CGCCATGAGCACGACGAGTCCGGCGTCGGCGGCTTCGGCAGCGTTGAGCGTCCCGTCCGGCAACGATGACGCAGCGTCGGCCGAGGAATCCCTCGACACTCGTCGCTTCATTGCCGCGAGTGCCCTGCTCACGCTGGGCGCTTTGTGCCTGGGTCTCCTGGTGTGCCTGGTCTTCGTCAGCCAGGTCATTCATGCTCGCGACCAGGAGGTGATCTACTCCGACTTCCGCTCGGCGTTGGCAAATGCACTCGCGCCCGTGGGCCAGACGACGATCGAGGGGGCTCCGCTTGCCCCGGGGGATCCCGTCGCAGTCCTTCAGATTCCCGTACTGGGCGTTCAGGAAGTAGTCCTCGAAGGGACAACATCGACGGTCACCCAGTCAGGTCCCGGACACAAGCGCGACACCGTGTTGCCAGGTCAGGCCGGCACGAGCGTCATCTACGGCCGGCAGGCGTCATACGGGGGGCCGTTCGGGCAGATCTCGCTCCTTGAACCGGGATCGACGATCAACGTCGTCACGGGCCAGGGGGAGCACCAGTACTCCGTGATCGGCGTGCGCCGGGCGGGGGATCCCGTCCTCCCTCCCCTAGAGGCGGGCCAGGGTCGCCTCACGCTCGTCACCGGGGACGGGCCGCGCTATATGCCCAACGACATCCTGCGCGTCGATGCCGCGCTGGTGTCCCCTGTGCAACCCGCGCCTGCACGTTTCGTGACGGCCGCGTCACTCGACCCTTCGGAATTGGCCATGTCGGGCGACCCGGCAGCCCTCGTGCCCGCACTCCTGTGGGCACAACTCCTCCTGATTGCCGCTGTGGGCACCGTCTGGCTCCTCATGCGATGGGGCAGGTGGCAGGCCTGGCTCGTGGCCGTCCCCGTCCTCCTCTTCGTGGGCATCTCACTCGCTAACGACGTCCTGCGACTCCTTCCCAATCTCCTCTAGCCCCGTGTCCACCAGCCCCCGTCCGCCTACGAACGTCAGCCCGTCCCAGGAAGCAGGCGATCCGATATGACCACGTCGACGAAGCCCGATGCGGAGGAACTCCTCGAGCCATCGGAGCGCCTCTACCCCATCGAGGCAGTTGACATCTCCTGCTGGTTTGGCGAGCACTACGTCCTCGACCGGTGCTCGCTGTTCATGCCAGCCGGAGAGGTGACCGCTCTGATCGGACCCTCCGGGTGCGGCAAGTCGACGTTCATCAGGACCCTGAACCGCATGCACGAGTTGGTGACGATCGCAAAGCTGTCCGGTGCCGTGTATCTCGACGGCCAGGACATCTACGCTCCCGATGTCCGAATCACCGATGCCCGGCGCCAGATTGGAATGGTCTTTCAGAAGCCAAATCCCTTTCCTGCGATGAGCATCTACGACAATGTGATCGCGGGCCTCAAGCTCAACGGCATCCACGCCGACCAAGCAGAGAAGGACGTGCTGGTCGAAGACTGCCTGACCAAGGCGGGGCTGTGGAAAGAGGTGAAGGACCGCCTTCGCAACCCTGGCGGAGGGCTCTCCGGAGGACAGCAGCAGCGTCTGTGCATTGCGAGGTCGCTTGCCATCAAGCCCAAGGTCCTGCTCATGGACGAACCATGCTCGGCGCTTGATCCCACGTCCACACGGCGCATCGAAGAGACCATCACGGAACTGAGGATCGAGGTCACCATCGTCATCGTCACGCATAACATGCAGCAGGCGCAGCGTGTGTCGCAGCAGTGTGCCTTCTTCCTTGCCGAGCATGGCCAGCCCGGCCACATCGTCGAGCACGGGCCCACCGACCTCATGTTCGACAGCCCGCGGGATCCGCGGACCTTCGACTACGTGAATGGTCGCTTCGGCTGAGAGGTCCAAACGCGCAGCCTCCCTGAGCGTTTGAGCGCGTCGGGGCGCAGGATCCGCATGGTCCGTGGGGGCGCGTGTTACGCGCTGTCCACAGGTGCCGCGTTCGCGTTGTCTCCCCACCCCGCCGCTCGCGAACCTTCTCGTGTCCACGACACATCGACACGGGAAGCGGGGGGCCATGGCCATCATCAGGACGGCCGGCACGGGTGACCAGGGGGTCACGCAGGTCATCGAGGATCGCGTCCGCGACGAGGTACGCCGCACCGGGATCGATCCGATCCGCGACCGCGACGCCGTGCGCCGGCTTGCCGAGAGTGCGCTCGCCGCCCACTCGGCCGAGTGCGCTGACCTGGACCGCCCTGCCCCGCGCGACCCCGAGGCGCTGCTGCGCGAGGTGCACGACGCCATCGCCGGGTTCGGCCCCCTCCAGCGGTTCTTCGACGATCCGGATGTCGAAGAGGTGTGGATCAACGAGCCGGGGCGCGTGTTCGTGGCCCGCGGCGGCCGCAGTGAGCTCACGACCACCGTGCTCACCGACGGGGAAGTCCGGTCCCTGGTCGAGCGCATGCTCCAGTGGTCGGGTCGTCGCATCGACCTGAGCACGCCATTTGTGGATGCCATGCTTCCGGACGGCAGCCGGTTGCATGTCTGCATCCCCGACATCACGCGAGCGCACTGGGCGGTCAACGTCCGCCGCTTCGTCATGCGGCCGACCCACATCCACGATCTCGTGCCGGGCGGGACGCTGACGCACGATGCGGCGGCGTTCCTCGAGGCCGCCGTCGTCAGCGGTCTCAACGTCGTCGTGGCCGGCGGAACGCAGGCTGGCAAGACAACGCTGTTGAACAGCCTGCTCGGGTGCGTCCCGGCCAGTGAGCGCATCGTCAGCTGCGAGGAGGTCTTCGAGATCCAGCTGCCCCATCACCCCGACTGGGTGGCGATGCAGACGCGCGACGCCAGCCTCGAGGGCACCGGGGAGATCCCGTTGCGACGGCTGGTCCGGGAGGCGCTACGCATGCGCCCTACCCGTCTCGTCGTCGGCGAAGTGCGCCAGGCAGAGGCCCTGGACCTGCTCGTAGCAATGAATTCCGGAATGCCCTCGGCAGCAACGCTGCACGCGAACTCGGCCCGCGAGGCCGTCACGAAACTGTGCACCCTTCCCCTCCTCGCGGGCCAGAACATCTCCGCCGACTTCGTCGTCCCGACAGTCGCGGGGTGCGTCGACATCGTCATCCACACCGCCACCGGGCGGGACGGGCGTCGACGCGTGCGGGAGATCGCGGCCCTTCCCGGCCGCGTGGAATCCGGTGTCGTGGAGATCGCCGAGATCTTCGCCGACCGCCACGGTCGTCTCGTCCGCGGCACCGGATTCCCTCCCCATGAGGATCGCTTCGAGGCCGCCGGCTACGACCTTGCCGCACTGCTGCGCCGACTCCCCGAGGTGGCGTGATGGGCGTCGCCCTCGGGCTCGTCGCCGGCCTCGGCGGCGTGCTGCTCCTCCTCGGGCTGACCACCGAACGCCGTGCGGGCGAACGGGGCCCCTCCCGGCTGGA
>JBJTJS010000302.1:0-2726 GCA_046096085.1 bacterium | reverse complement strand
GATAAGCGGTGCTTATCCCACCACTCAGGTAACTCAGACGGCCGAGGCTCAGACGGGACCTAGTGGCGGTAGGCGCGGAGGACGATGCCGGGGACGGGCTCCCGGTCCCGGTTCGGGGCGGCCTCGAACCCGAGGGCCCGGTAGAGCGCCGCGGCCGGCTCGTTGCCCACGATGACGCTGCACACGACGGGCGCGCCTCCCGCGCGAGCGAGCACCGCGTCGACCAGCGCCCGTCCCAGGCCGCGGCCCCAGGCGGCCGGGTCCACCGCCATGAACCGGAACTCCACCTCGCCCTCCTCCGCCAGCTCCGCCATCGGCGCCCCCGGGCGCAGGATCGTCACCGTGCCCACCAGGCGCTCGCCCTCACGGGCGACAAGGACCTCCGCGTGGGCCGCACGCCCGGCGACATCGCGGAGCACGGCGAGGTAGTCGTCCTCGTCATCGGCGAGGCCGTAGCCCGCGGAGTACGCCGTCGCGCAGAGTTCGCCGATCTCCCCCCACTCGGCAGGCACCGCAGTGCGGATCAGCCGCGGGGGCGCCGTTCGCTCGAGGAATCGCTCGCGATCAACGACGACACGCGTGACCGTCCCCTGGGCCACGAGCACCTGGCCGTCACCGATGTCATGGAATGCGGTCACCTCGAAGCGCAGGAGGCGTCCGTCCCGGTGGTCCAGCCGGGCCCGGGTCGTCACCGCCGCGCCCAGGGGGGTGGCCAGGAGGTGCTCGATATCGACGCGCGTCCCGACGGATGTCGAGCCCGCGGGTAGGTCCTCGCAGGCCTCGACGGTCGCGGCCTCAAGCCACGCAATGACCCGGGGCGTGGCGAGGACGGGGACATCTCCGCTGCCGAGGGCGGCGGCGGTGTCGGCGGCACCGACGATGAAGGGGCCGGTCACGGGGAAGACGCGCCGCGGAGGGTGACGAGCACATCCCCCTCGTAGACGACGTCCCCGGCCACCACGTGGACGTGGACCACGACTCCCCCGGCCTCGGCGAGCACCGGGATCTCCATCTTCATGGACTCCAGCAGGACGAGCGTGTCCCCAGCGGTCACGGGGTTGCCCGGCTCGACGAGAACGGAGTGCACCTGGGCCACCATTTCGGCCCGGATCTCCGTGGGCACGGCTAGGAGTTAGGGCGCTTGCCGTGGTTGGCGCTGCTCTTCTTGCGATCGCGCTTCTTGCGGGAACGCTTGCTCATGGCCTCTCCCGTGTTCGATTCGGCGCCACAACGATTCGGCGCCACATCGTGGCACACCGATCGGCGCGTCGGGCCGTCAGCCCCCGCGCCGGTAGGTGATGCGGACCTCCTGGATGCGGGCGACGATCCTGATCCGCAGGGTCTCCGGGGCCCGCTCCTCGCAGCAGGATCGATGGAGCAGCGCCTTGACGACCTGCTCGACGCCGTACTCGTCCCGACAGGACATGCAGTCTTCGAGGTGCTCGGACACCTCCGCGCGCTGAGCGTGGTCGATCTCACCATCGAGGTAGCGGTAGACCAGCGACATGGCGTCGCTGCACTCGCAGCCGTGGTTGCCTCCGCAGCTCACGACTCGTCACCCCCCTCGGCATGAGCGGCGTCGAGGTACCCCTCGGAGATGGCGTAGTCCTCGAGCAGGCCGCGCAGCAGCTTGCGGCCGCGGTGCAGCCGGGACATCACAGTGCCGATGGGCGTGTCCATGATGTCGGCGATCTCCTTGTACGAGAATCCCTCGACATCGGCGAGGTAGACCGCGACTCGGAAGTCCTCGGGCACCTGCGCGAGCGCATCGTTGATGACCGCATTGGGCAGCCGGTCCAGGGCCTCCGCCTCGGCCGAACGCAACTGCCCCGTGGCGTACGCCTGGGTGTGCTGCATCTGCCAGTCGTCGAGGTCGTCGGTGCCGGTCTGGTAGGGCTGGCGCTGCTTCTTGCGGTAGGTGTTGATGAACGAGTTCGTGAGGATGCGGAACAGCCACGCCTTGAGGTTGGTGCCCTCGGTGAACGACGAGAACGCCGCGAACGCCTTGACGAAGGTCTCCTGGACGAGGTCCTCGGCATCGGCCGGATTGCGCGTCATGCGCAGGGCGGCGCCGTACAGCTGATCCAGGTAGGGCAGCGCATCCCGCTCGAACCGGGCCGTGCGCTCCTCTTCGGTCTCGTCGCCCATCGCTGCCGAGGGTATCCGCTGGGATGCGGCGGAGAGCCCTTCGGCGATCCCCGGGAGGCCCTCGACGACATCGCGCCCCTTGCCCGGGGCCAGGTGACCGGTCAGCACGGGACCGATAACGGGGACCCCCGTGCTGGTATTCCCTCCCCGCTGCCCGGCCTACCCCCCGGGGAAGTCCAGGGTCGGCTCCCCGGTCGAGTCCCCGGGCAGCTCCACGGGCCGCACCAGCTCGGGGCCCTGGTTGCGCACGGAGTTCACCGCGGTGGAGACGGGGTAGATGTCCCAGAAGCCCTGGGGCGGCGGCGCGAGGAGCTGGGCGAGTACGTCGGGCCCGGGCGTGTCGGGATCCAGCCAGGCGTCCCGCAGGGCAGGGTCGACGGCCACCGGCATCCGGTCGTGGATCCGGCCCACGTTGTCGCGTGCGGCCGTGGTGAGGATCGTCGTCGAGAGCAGCCACGCCCCCGGGGCGTCGTCGTCCTCGATCTCCTTGTCGCGCCACCACTCGTACAGCCCCGCCATCGCCAGCCCGGTGCCGTCAGCCGGGTGGAGGAAGTACGGCTGCTTCACCGGCTTGCCAG
>JBJTJS010000301.1:0-5291 GCA_046096085.1 bacterium | reverse complement strand
GACCTCGCGGGCCTCGCCGGCGTCGAGGGGATCATCCACCTTGCCGGTGCGGGCGTGGGCGACAAGCGCTGGACCGACGAGTACAAGCGCGAGATCCGATCGTCGCGCGTCGACGGGACGCGGACGATCGCCGAGGCGGCCGCTTCCCTCAGCCCTCGACCCCAGGTCCTCGTGAGCGGGTCCGCGATCGGCTACTACGGCGATACCGGGGACCGAGAGGTGACTGAGACGGCGCCCGCCGGTCGTGGCTTCCTCGCCGGCGTCGTCGTCGACTGGGAGGCCGCGGCCCAGCCCGCTCGCGACGCCGGGATCCGTGTCCCGCTCGCCCGGACCGGACTCGTGGTGAGTTCGCGGGGCGGAGCATGGAAGCGCCTGCTCCCGATCTTCAAGCTCGGCGTGGGCGGCAAGGTCGGGTCTGGCAAGCAGTACTGGTCGTTCATCTCCCTCGAGGACGAGGTGTCCGCCCTCATCGCGCTCCTCGAGGACACGTCCTACGACGGCCCGGTCAACCTCACCGCGCCGACGCCCGTCACCAACGCCGACGTCACCGCGGCCATGGGTCGCGTCCTCGGTCGCCCCACCGTGCTTCCCGTCCCGGCCTTCGCGCTCAAGGTGGCCCTCGGGGAGTTCTCCGAGGACGTGCTCGGCAGCCAGCGCGTGCTGCCCGCCGAGTTGGAGGCGCACGGCTTCACCTGGCGCGATGCGTCGATCGACGACGCGATCCGCGCTGCCGTCCAGGGCGACTAGGACCGGTTCCGGCCCAGGTCAGGTGGTGACGCGCTCGACCCACTCAGCGACGGCGCTGTTGCCGTCAGCGAGGAAGCCCGCGAGGACGCCTGACGCGTCGGCCTCCGACTTGTTCTGGCTCATCTTCACCGCCGTCTCGACCCGGTCGATACGCAGCTCGATCCCGACGATGCCCCGCAGCTGCCCGTCGATATAGTCAGCCGGCGCGTCGTCCACGCTCCACGGCTCCGCCCGCAGGAGCTCATACCGGTCCGTCAGCCGCCGCACCGCCGCGTCCACCCAGGAGTGATCGTCGTGGACCAGCAACTCGCCGTAGACCTGGACCACGACGTAGTCCCACGTGGGGACCACGCGGCCGTTCTCCGACTTCGTCGCGTACCAGGACGGCGACACGTAGCCGTCCGGCCCCGCGGCGATTACGAGAGCCTGGCCCAGCCACGGCGTCTGCCACTGAGCGTTCGGACGGGCCATGTGCCCGACGAGCGCGTTGTTCTCCTCGTCCACGACCCACGGCAGCAGCGTCGCCATCGGACCCTGCGCGGTCGCGGTGACGAGCTGCCCCACCTTGACCTCGCGCAGCAGGTCGCGTGCTTGCTCCGGGGACACCTGGAACGGCCTCGGGATGTACATGGGGCACAGCCTTCCACACGAGGCCCCGGGCGCGTGCCGGCCCTGGGCTACTCGGCTGCGACCGTCGCGGCGCACACGCCGTCCGGGGCCGCCGACTGCGCATCGGCCGCGCGCATCGCGCCGACCGCGGTGACCGCCACGACGACCGCCCCGGCTGCCGCGAGCAACCATCGCCACCGCGGAGTCGAGACGGCCGAATGGGCCGCATGACGGGCTCGCCGAGACGAGCGCGGGGGGACGCCTCGCGGCCCCGACTCCGAGGCAGCCTCCGATGGCGTCGCGTCCGATGGCGTCGCCTCCGCAGGGGCAGCCTCCGCAGGCGCCATCCCCGGGAACGCCGAGCCCGGGTCGACCGCCGGGCTCCGGCGCAGCGCCGGCGGCGACGGAGGGACCTCTGCGTCCCCCGCCGGGAGCGCGGTGAGCCGGCGCCGGGCACTCTCGAGCACCGACGCGAGGCGGGCCATGGTGCGCCGTTCCTCGGGAACGCCGGATGGGTCGGGATCCGCTGCCCAGACCAGGGCCTGTGCGACATCGGCACCGACCGACCCCGACGGCAGCAGCGCGTGGGCTACCGACACCAGGCCCTCGAGGTCTCGCGCGACGTTGCCGTCGGGGCGCCAGCCGACGAGAACCCCGGCACCTCCGGGCGTACGTCGCACTCTGTCGACCTCCACGCCGCCGTGCGCCACGCCCGCGTCGTGGAGCAGGGCCAGCCCGCCAGCGACCGGCGCGAGGATAGCGAGGGCTTCGGGCGCCGTGAGCGGCTGAGACAGCGGGCCGCTTCCGTCTGGGACGTCGTACGCGAGCGACACCCCTCCGGGAACGATGTGGGCATCAATGCCCGAGAGACCGGGGTGCGCGACGCGAGCCGCCCGCAGCGCGGCGCGGCGGACCCGATCTCGCTCGGCGATGTCGGGCGGCAAGGGAATCGTGATGGAGTGATCGTGCATGCGGACATGCTGCCGGGAATCCTGCCCCGGCTGCGGTCGCGTATCCACAGGCTGGCACGACAGCGGGCCATCGCGGATACGGTGAGCCGGTGAGCGTCATCGTCGTGGGAGCCGGACTGGCCGGGCTCGCCGCCGCGCGCCACCTGCGAGGCAGCGGTGTCGACACCGTCATCCTCGAGGCGAGCGACGCTCCGGGCGGCCGAGTGCGCACGGATCGTATCGACGGATTCCTGCTCGATCGAGGCTTCCAGCTGTACAACCCCGCCTATCCCGAGGGCGAGCAAGTCCTCGACCACGATGCCCTGGACCTGCGCCCGTACATCGCCGGCGCGATCATCGTCCTGCCCCGGACAGGCGCGGCCGGCCGAGCAGGACGACTCCGCCGACGCGACGGGGACTCGCGTCGCGAGGTGCGTGTCGCCGATCCGCGCCGGGAGCCGAGCTGGGCGGTTTCGTCAGCGACGGCGCCCCTCGGCTCCCCGCTCTCCACGGTCCGCTTCGGCGCGTACGCGCTGTCGCGGACGCTGCGCAGTCCCCAATCCCTGCGCGAGGAGCCGGACGTCACGGCGTACGAGGCCCTGCGCCGGGCGGGGGCGGACCGGCGGCTCATCGACCGGCTGCTGCGCCCCTTCCTCAGCGGCGTCTTCCTCGAGGGCGAGCTCACCACCTCGCGACGATTCCTCGACCTCGTGCTGCGCTCCTTCGTCCGGGGCACCCCCTCGCTGCCGGCCGGCGGCATGCAGGCCATCCCGGAGCAATTGGCGGTGGGGGTCGACCTGCGGCTCAACACCCGCGTCGTCGAGGTGAGCGCCCGTCATGTCGTCACCGACACAGGGTCGCGGATCGATGCCGACGCGGTCATCGTCGCGACCGACCCACCCACCGCCGCGAAGCTCCTCCCCGGCCTCACGATCACCGCCGGGCGCTCGGTCACCACGTGGTACCACTCCCCCGACTGCTCGGTGGAGGACCTCGTCGGCGGGGCTGCCGCGCTCGTGCTCGACGGCGCCCGGCGCGGGCCGCTCGTCAACACATCCGTGATCTCGCAGGCAGCATCGACGTACGCCCCTCCGGGCAAGGCCCTGGTGTCGTCGTCCGCGCTCGGCGTTCGTGACTCCGCGGCCAACGAGCGCGCGGTCCGCGATCATCTCTCCTGGCTGTACGGCGTCGACGCATCGCGCTGGGGGCACATCGCGACGTATGCCATCCCCTACGCCCTCCCGTCAATGCCCGTCCCGCTCGACATTCGCAAGCGGGTCCGGATGTACGACGGGGTCTACGTCGCGGGCGACCACCGCGACACCTCCTCCATCCAGGGTGCCCTGGTGAGCGGGCGTCGCGCCGCGCAGGCTGTCCTCGACGACCGCGGGACTCCCGACTCTGCGAGGCTGGAGCGATGAGCCCGACGCGCTGGATCGTCGCCTCGAGCGGCGGCTTCGTCGCCACGGACCGCTGGGGGGTGCTGAACCCGGGCGGCCTGGTGCTCGAGGCGCTGCGCCTCAGCGGGGCCGCTCGGCCCCGGGTCTGCCTCGTCATGACCGCGAGCGGGGACGATGCGTCGTACCTCGCCCGCTCCTACGCCGCCCTGGCCTCGCTGGGGTGCGACGTCGACCACCTGGCCCTGTTCACCATGCCCAACCGCGACCCCGAGGCGGTCCTCGCGTCCAGCGACGTGGTGTGGGTCGGAGGTGGCAGCGTGGCGAACCTGCTGTCGCTGTGGCGCCTGCACGGCGTCGACACCGCGATGCGCGCGGCCTGGGAGTCCGGGACCGTCCTCGCGGGCGTGAGCGCCGGCTCCATCTGCTGGCATGTCGGCGGCCCCACCGACTCCTTCGGCCCGCAGTTGCGCATCGTGCAGGACGGACTCGGCCTGATCCCCTACGGCAACGGCGTGCACTACGACAGCGAGGAGCAGCGGCGCCCGCTCCTGCAGCGCACCGTGGCAGACGGCATCCTCCCCACCTCGTACGCCACTGACGACCGCATCGGGATCCTCTACGAGGGGCTCGAGCCCGTCGCGGTCCTCGCCGATACCGAGGTCGACCCGGCGGAAGGCCCCGCGGCGTACCGGGTCGAGGCCGTCGGGGGTACGGCCGTGGAGACCCGGCTGCCCGTGGGCGCCATCGTCGACTAGCCGACGGCGGATACCCTCGGACCGTGACCCTGGTCCGCCGACTCGGCCCTCAGCCGGTCGACTATGAGCGGGCCTGGGACCTCCAGCGCGCCCTGCACGACGAGGTCGTCGCCGGCGCCGCCGACGACACCGTGCTGCTGCTCGAGCATGAGCCCGTCTACACCGCGGGGCGTCGTACCGAGCCTCTCGACCGTCCATTCGACGGGACCCCCGTCATCGATGTCGACCGGGGCGGCCGCATCACCTGGCACGGCCCGGGGCAGCTCGTGGGATATCCCATCGTCCGCCTCCCCGACCCGCTGGACGTCGTCGCTCACGTGCGCCGCCTCGAGCAGATCGTCATCGACAGTTGCGCGGTGGCCGGGCTGGAGACCATGCGCGTCGAGGGACGCAGTGGTGTGTGGGTCGACGCCGATGCTCGGGGCACGCAGCGCAAAGTGGCCGCGATCGGCGTGCGCGTGGCGCGCGGAGTCACCCTCCACGGCTTCGCACTCAACTGCGACTGCGACCTCGGCGCCTTCGATCGCATCGTGCCGTGCGGCATCCGTGACGCCGGAGTCACCAGTCTCACCGCCGAACTCGGCCGCCCCGTCACGGTCAACGAGATGATGCCCACTGTCGAGGATCAGGTCCTGCGCCACCTGTCGAAAGCCGCTGCGGCATGAGCGATCTCACCGCCGAGCCCCGTCGGCTGCTGCGCCTAGAGGTCCGCAACGCCGAGACACCGATCGAGCGCAAGCCGCCCTGGATCAAGACCCGCGCCCGGATGGGGCCGGAGTACACAGCGCTGAAGGGACTGGTCCGCCGGGAGGGGCTGCACACCGTCTGCG
>JBJTJS010000300.1:0-5002 GCA_046096085.1 bacterium | reverse complement strand
TCGTCAACTGGTACACCGGCCATCCCGACATGGCGCCGGATGCCTTCGCCGGCTTCCTCGCCGCCTCGAGCAGCGTCGCGGTGATCGGCGTCGGCAATGTCGCCGTGGACGTCACCCGCGTGCTCTCGAAGGCGCCCGACGAGATCGAGCACACCGACATGCCCGAGCACGTGTTCGCCGCCCTGCGCGGGTCGGGGATCGAGGAGGTGCATGTCATCGGCCGGCGCGGCCCGGCCCAGGCCACCTGG
This sequence comes from bacterium, assembly GCA_046096085.1. Taxonomy (GTDB): domain Bacteria; phylum Actinomycetota; class Actinomycetes; order S36-B12; family S36-B12; genus Mxb001. The sequence goes on along the minus strand of JBJTJS010000300.1, from coordinate 4,754 downwards.
ACGACCAAGGAACTGCGCGAGCTCGGCGAGCTCGAGGAGACGCAGGTCGTCGTCGAGGAGGGGGGAGACGTCTCGGATCCGGCGAGTGCGGCCGCCATCGGGTCGGACAAGGCCGTGGCGCGCAATGTCGCCGTCATCGAGGAATGGTCCCTCCGGGACAGGGACGCCCGTCGGCGCTCGATTCACCTGCATTTCCGCTGCCGGCCGGTCGAAGTGCTGGGCACCGACAGGGTCGAAGGCCTCGTGGTCGAGCGGACCGAGCTCGATGCGCAGGGACAGGCGCAGGGCACCGGGGAGACCCACGTCATTGCGGTGGACGGCGTGATTCGAAGCGTCGGCTACCGCGGGACCACGCTTCCCGGCGTGCCCTTCGACGCGCGGCGCAACGTGATTCCCAACGTCGACGGCCGGGTCATGGACGGCGATGCTGTCGGTCCCGGCCTCTACGTCGCGGGCTGGATCAAGCGCGGGCCGACCGGCATCATCGGCACCAACAAGAAGGATGCCGTCCAGACCGTGGGGTGCCTCCTCGAGGATGCGGCGGATCCAGGGTTCTGGACGGCCGCCGCGCCGGATCCGTCGAGCGTGGACGATGCCCTGGCAGGGGTCGAGGTCGTCGACATCGCGGGCTGGCGACGGATCGACGCTGCCGAGAGGGCCCGGGGGGCGAGCGCCGGTCGCGATCGCACCACGATCCACGAGCGTTCGGACCTGCTCCGCTCGGCTAGGGGCTGACGGACTCCGCGGTCCACCACCCGGGCACCACCGGGGCCTTCCCGCAGGATTCCGGACGGGGGACTCCGATCGTCCGGCGCAGGGTCACCTCCCAGGCTCGCCCATCGGGATGCCTCACCGAGCACAGGCGCGCCCGCTCGTCGCCGGTGGTGGTGACCTCGAGAATCACGTGGCCGGGGATGGCGGCGTGACCACGCACGGCGATGTCGGCCACCTGGGCCTCGGGAGCCAGGTGGCTGAGCCCCCGGAGTGAGGGCAGGTGCAGGCGGCCAGCACGTGCCTCCTCGATCACCTGTCGCGCAGTGGGGACATCGAGGCGGCCGTGCACGGAGCCCCCCGGCAGCAGGACGGCCGTCGCGGCCAGGCGATGCCCGCCGATGTGGGAGCACTCCCAGGCCGGCAGCCCATCGCGCAGGAGCCCGCCGACCACCGGCCGGCCCAGGCGGGCGCAGCAGGCATCGCGCTTGCCGTTCGTACACACGAAGAGGATCGGGCCGTCGTCGGCGGATGCCGTCGGCATCGCGAATTCCTCAGGCCCCTGCCCCCAGTCGATGTCCGCGAGATCAACGGGGTCGATGTCGTGCCAGCTGACCATTCGGCCGGCACGCGCGAACCACGCGCGACGGCCGCCCCGGTCCCGTGAGGGCCGGCGGGCCAGGAGCAGCGTGACACCCGCGTCGCGGACGGCGTCGCGTAGCGGAGCGGTCTCCGGGCCGAGGGCGTCCGCCGCCACGCGCCCGTACGGCCCCGGATGCTCGAGGATGAGCCAGCCACCCGTGTGCGGGGCCGTGCCGGGAAGTGGCTCGTGTCCGGAGAGGGCACTGCAGGCCGGCACATCGGCTCCGCGGTCGCCCGCCGGCGTCACGGACCGCGTCCGGGCACCGGGCCGGCGAGTGACCCCACCGGGGCCGCGAGCGGCGTGCCCGAGGCGTCGCGCTTGCCGAAGGCCGCCGGAAGGTCGACCGGCATGCCCGACGGGCTCGCCGCGCGCGCCGGACCGGGTCCGGCCCACGCGCAGGTGAGCGCATCCTCACCGCGCAGCAGGCGGTGGCAGCGAACGCCAGCCGTGCCCCGTCCCTTCGCCGGGAAGTCGGCGAGGGCCGTGACCTTCACGGTCCCGGCGGAGGTGCCCGGCAGTGCCGAGAGCGAGCCGGCGACCGTGGTGACGACGCTCGGGGATCCGGTCGCACCCTCGCCGGGGACCGGCCCGCAGAAGACCACCGACGCTCCCGGCGCGAGACGGATCCCGGCCATACCGGCCGCCCCCCGCCCCTGCACGCGCACCGCCGACGCCGGGAAGCGCAGCAGTTGGGCATCGGAGGTGATGATCACCACGTCGTCGGAGTCGATGGCCTCGCCTGCGCCCACGACCTCGTCGCCGTCGGCAAGGGCGATGAGGTCCCAGGCCTCCTTCGCCGACGGTGGCTCGACGGCCACGCGCTTCACCGTGCCGGCACGGGTCCCGAGCAGGAGGATCGCCGGCGGGTCGGTCACGTCCACGATCGCGAGTGCCCGCTCGCCCGCCGGGAGGTCCACGAGCGCGCCGAGAGGGGCCCCGCCCGCCAGCGAGGGCGCCTGGGCCGAGGCGGGCAGCGCAGGAAGCTCCACGACGGGAACGCGCAGCGCCCGTCCGCGCGACGTGACCAGGGCGACCTCCCCGCGCACGCTCGCGGTCGTGGCGGACACGATGACGTCGTGCGACGTGCGGGGGCCCTCGACGCCGAGCGACTCGCCCGTCGTTCGAGCCAGCAGCCCTGTCCCGGACAGGAGGACGCGGCAGGGGGCGTCGGGGATCTCCCGCGATGCCTGCGCGGTCGGAGCGCCGCCCGACTCCTCGAGGAGCACGGTGCGCCGGCGGGTCGAGTGCTCCTCCGCGACCGCGACGAGCTCGTCGGCGATGAGGCCCCGGAGGAGACCGTCGTCCTCCAGCAGCGCCGTGAGGTCGTCGATCGAGCGGGACAGGTCGTCGCGCTCCTGCTCGAGTTCGATGCGGGAGAACTTCGTGAGCCGGCGCAGCGGCATGTCGAGGATGTAGTTGGCCTGGAGGATGCTCAGGTCGAAGACCTGCACGAGCCTCTCGCGTGCAGCGGTCGCATCGTCACTGCCGCGGATCACCTGGATGACCTCGTCGATGTCGACGATCGCGACGAGAAGTCCCTCGACGAGGTGAAGGCGCTCCTGCGCGCGCCGGCGACGGTACTCGCTGCGGCGACGTACGACGTCCATGCGATGGTCGACGAAGACCTGCAGCATGTCTCGGAGCCCGAGCGTGAGGGGCTGGCCGTCGACCAGTGCGACGGCATTGATCGAGAAGCTCTCCTCCAGGGGGGTCATGCGATGCAGGTGGACGAGCAGCGCCTCGGGGCTCACCGACGGTGCCACCTCGATCACCAGCCGGAGGCCGTGCTCGCCATCGGTCAGGTCGACCACGTCGGAGATGCCCTGGAGCTTCTTCGCGGACACGAGTTCCTTGATGCGCTCGATGACGCGCTCGGGGCCCACGCCGTAGGGGAGCTCGGTGACGACGATGCCTCGGCGGCGCGGAGTCACCTGCTCGATCCGCGTCGTGGCCCGGACCCGGAAGGACCCACGTCCGGTGAGGTAGGCCTCGCGAATCCCGTCGAGTCCCACGATGGTGCCCCCGCTGGGAAGGTCGGGCCCCGGGACGAAGCGCATGAGCTCCTCGGGGCCGGCGTCCGGGTCGAGGACGAGGTGACGGGCGGCGGCGCAGACCTCACCAAGGTTGTGCGGAGCCAGGGATGTCGCCATGCCGACGGCGATGCCGGCGCCGCCGTTGACCAGCAGGGCCGGGAACGCCGCGGGCAGGACGAGGGGCTCGAGCTCCCGCCCGTCGTAGTTCGGGACGAGGTCCACGACGTCCTCGTCGATCCCGCCGGTCATCGCCACGGCTGCGGCAGCCAGGCGGCACTCGGTGTAGCGCATCGCGGCAGGCCCGTCGTCCAGGCTTCCGAAGTTGCCGTGCCCGTCGACGAGCGGCACTCGGAGCGTGAAGGGCTGCGCCATGCGCACGAGCGCGTCGTAGATCGCGCTGTCGCCATGCGGGTGCAGCCGCCCCATCACCTCGCCGACGACGCGCGCGCTCTTGACGTGACCGCGATCGGGGCGCAGGCCCATCTCGCCCATCTGGTAGAGGATGCGGCGCTGGACGGGCTTAAGTCCGTCGCGGGCGTCGGGCAGCGCCCGGGAGTAGATGACGGAGTAGGCGTACTCCAGGAACGACGACCGCATCTCCTCGTCGACGTCGCGCTCGATGATCCGGTCCCCGGATGCGGCGGCGGTCGTGCGGCGAGCCATGGTCGAGTCCTTCCCCGGTGGTGAGGCGGGCAGAGCTTCGTGCGGTGCCCAGGGTCGATCGTGCCCTAGGGACGCCCCCCGACCACGGCAACGGCGCGGCTTGCCAGGGACGCGCCTTCGGCCAGGCTCTCGCGCCGGCCCCGGCCGGAGGTCCAGGCGCCCAGGAATCCGGCCGCGAAGGCATCCCCGGCCCCGGTGGTGTCCCGCGCACGGGCGGGGGCGGCCGGTACCTCCCAGGAATCCCCGGCCGCGCCATGGGCCCGCGCGCCGAGGGGACCGCGCTTGACGACGACGAGGCCGAAGATGTCGGTGAGGGATCGACCGGCAAGCACCTCCGCCTCGTCCTCGTTGGCGAAGAGGATGTCCGCGGGCCCTGCCCACGCGAGGAACCGGTCGGTACCCGCCGACGCCAGTGGCGCCGCGGACGAGGCGTCCACGCTCACCGTCATCGATGCGCTCCGGGCGAGGGCCATCGCCTTCAGGGCCGCCGCTCGCGAGCCCTCCCGCAGCAGCGTGTACGCGGTGAGGTGGAGGTGGCGTCCCGGTCGGAACTCCGCCACGGGGAGGTCCCCGGGTGTGAGCCCGTCATTCGCGCCGGGGTCCGGCAGCATGGTGCGCTCGCCGTCCGGGCCCACCATGACGATGCAGGTCCCCGTGGCGCGCGAAGCGTCGCGCGACCGATGCGTGATGACGCCGGGACCGGA